>JBFLKR010000158.1:0-4417 GCA_040883295.1 Acidimicrobiia bacterium | reverse complement strand
TGGGCGCCGCGCATCTCGTGCATGTGGCTACCGAACGGTTCGGGCTACTCGTCGCAGACGTCGACGGTCCCCGCCGGGACGTCCTGGCAGAGCGTGTCCTTGTCGATCCAGTCGGCCTCGAGCACGATGTCCAGGTTGTCCTGGGTGATCGGGATCGGCTCCAGCAGGATCGAGGTCATGGCGTTGCCACCCGGCGAGTCGAACGTCACGGTGTCGAGCAGGTCCTCGAGCAACGTGCCCTGGGCCAACAACACCGCCGCCTCACCGGCGGCCCGGCCGAGCTGGCGGGCGTCCTTCCAGACCGACACGGTCTGGGTGCCGAGCGCCACCCGGTTGAGGGCGGCGGCGTCGCCGTCCTGGCCGGAGACCGGCACGTCGCCGGCGAGGCCCTGGGCCTCGAGGGCGGCAACCACGCCGCCGGCCATGCCGTCGTTGGACGCCACGACCGCGTCGACGTCGTTGTCGTTCTGGGTCAGGAACTGCTCCATGTTCGTCTGGGCGACGGCCGGGTCCCAGTTGTCGGTGTACGACTCACCCACGTTGACGATCGGGCAGGGGGGCTCGAGCTCCTCACAGCCGGTCGCCTCGAGCAGCACCTCCTGCTGGCCGCCCCGCAGGAAGTCCGCGTTGGCGTCGGCCTGGTTGCCCTTGATGAACACGTAGTTGCCCTCGGGGACGAGCTCGTAGATGGCCCGGGCCTGCATGCGACCCACCTCGACGTTGTCGAAGGTGATGTACAGGGCTCCCGGGTCCTCGATGAGCCGGTCATAGGCGATGACGGGGATGCCCTGGTCGAGGGCGCTCTGCACCGCGGGCAGGATCGCCGTCCCATCCTGGGCGAGGATGATCAGGGCATCGGCACCCTGGGCGATGAGGTTCTCCACGTCGCTCAGCTGCTGCTCGGCCGACGATCCGGCGTCGGCCGAGATGTACTCGACGCCGGCCTCCTCGAGCGCCGCCACGATGGCGGGCTCGTCGGACTTCGCCCAGCGCTCCTCGTTGTAGTTGTTCCACGAGACGCCGACGATCAGCTCCTCGCCGTCGCCACCGGCATCGCCGCCTTCGGTGGTGGTGGTGTCCCCGTCGTCGCCGCCGCAGGCGGCGAGCACGAGAGCGAATACGGCCAGTAGCACCCAAAAACGATGTCGCATCGTTGAGTCCTTCCTCCTGGTCGGCCGGTACGGCCGACGTTCTGAATGACGCTAGCGATCACGGACCCGGGCTTCGTCCAAAGCGCCCCTCGGCGAGCACCGTCGGGACGATCGGTAGATTGGTCGACGGCCCATCGGGCCGTCACGATCGTCGACGAGGAGGCGCCCATTGGCCGGCAGGCGATCACCGGTCCCCTCCCTGGCCATCGGGCTCGTGCTCGGCCTCGCGCTGTCCATGGCGACGCTGGGGCTCGCCCGCGGGGTGCCCGGGGAGGACGCGTGCCGACCGCTCGCGTCCGAGTGGTCGGTGGCCCGCCACTGGAACGAGGCCCTGCTCGACGCCATTCGTCGCGACGAGCCGGCCCCCACGATCCATGCCCGCAACCTCTTCCACGCGTCGGTGGCGATGTGGGATGCGTGGGCGGCCTACGACCCCAACGTGCCCGGCTACGTGGTGGACGAGGACGTCGAGGGTGACGAGGCCGACCGCGAGGAGGCCATCGCCTACGCCGCCTACCGGGTGTTGGAGCACCGGTACCTGCGCTCGATCGGGGCGTCCGACTCGATCCCCCAGTTCGACGCGCTCATGGCCGACCTGTGCCTGTCCGACGACGTCACCACCACCGACGGCGACACCCCGGCCGCCGTCGGCAACCGCATCGCAGCGGTCGTGCTGGCCACCTACGCCGACGACGGCTCCAACGAGGCCAACGGCTACGAGGCCGACTACGCGCCCGTCAACGAGCCGCTCGAGGTGGCGATGCCGGGTACCGACCTCGTCGACCCGAACCGGTGGCAGCCTCTGCAGATCGAACAGATGGTGACCCAGAACGGCATCCCGGTGGCCGACGACGTCCAGACCTTCATCGGCCCCCACTGGGGCCACGTCACCGGCTTCGCCCTCCCCGACGGCGGGCCTGCCGGGCTGCCGATGGACCCCGGCCCTCCTCCGCTGCTCGGTGACGCCGCCACCGACCAGGCCTTCAAGGACGCCGCCGTGGAGGTGCTCGGGTACTCGGCGATGCTCGACCCGGCCGACGGCGAGATGGCCGACGTCTCGCCCGGGGTCATCGGCAACACACCCCTCGGCACCTACGAGCCCGACGGGCACCGGGTGAACCCGGTCACCGGGGAGGCCTACGAGCCGAACAGCGTTCGTCGGGCCGACTTCGGGCGGGTAATGGCCGAGTTCTGGGCCGACGGCCCGAACTCGGAGACGCCACCCGGCCACTGGAACACGCTGGCCAACGAGGTCGGTGACCAGCTCGACCCGGACCTGCGCATCGGCGGCACCGGGGAGCCGGTCGACCGGCTCGAGTGGGACGTGAAGCTCTACTTGGCCCTCAACGGAGCCACCCACGATGCCGCCGTCGCGGCGTGGGGGGCGAAGGGCCACTACGACTACGGCCGGCCGATCTCGATGATCCGCCACATGGGCGGCCTCGGCCAGTCGAGCGACCCGGACGGTCCGTCCTACCACCCAGACGGCCTCCCGCTCGTCGACGGCCTGGTCGAGGTGGTGACCGAGGGGTCGGCCGCCCCGGGCGGGCGACACGAGGCGTTGGCCGACCACGTGGGGGAGGTGGCCGTGTGGGCGTGGACCGGCCGTCCCGAGGATCCCGAGGACGGCATCGGCGGGGTCGGGTGGATCCGCGCCGTCGAATGGGTCCCCTACCAGATGCCCACGTTCGTGACCCCGTCGTTCGCCGGGTACGTCTCCGGGCACAGCACGTTCAGCCGGGCCGCCGCCGAGGTCCTGGCGTCGTTCACCGGCAGCGAGTACTTCCCGGGTGGCCTCGGCGAGTGGGTCATCCCGGCGGGCTCGCTCGAGTTCGAGGCCGGGCCCACCGAGGACGTCGTCCTGCAGTGGGCCACCTACGCCGACGCCGCCGACCAGGCCGGCCTCTCCCGGTTGTATGGCGGCATCCACGTCCGCGCCGACGACCTCGAGGGCCGCCGGATGGGTGCCGAGATCGGCCGGGCGGCGTGGGCGGAGGCGGCGCCCTACCTGGGGGTGTCGCCGTGAGGCTGCGAGCCGGATGGCTCGTGGCGGGCCTGGCCGGCGGCATCGCCCTCGGGACGGCGGGGTTCTTCGCGGTCGAGGCCTCGACGTCCACCGACGAGCCGGCGGGCCCGACCGTTCCCGAGTTCGTCGAGGAGACGGCCATCTCGGGGGTGGTCCACGAGTACGACGGCGAGTTCACGTTCTTCGTCGGCGGTGGGGTGGCGGTGCTCGACTGCGACGACGACGACCTACCCGACCTCTACCTCGCCGGCGGCACGAACCCGGCCGGCCTCTTCCGCAACGTGAGCTCCACCGGAGGGCCGTTGGCCTTCGAGCCGGTCGCGGACCCGGCCACCGACCTCGAAGGCGTGACGGGGGCCTACCCGCTCGACGTCGACGCCGACGGCATCGGCGACCTGGCGGTGCTGCGCGTGGGTGAGAACGTGCTGCTGCGGGGTCTTGGGGGGTGTCGGTTCGAACGGGCCAACGAGGCATGGGGGTTCGACGGTGGGGACGACTGGACGGCCGCCTTCGCCGCCACCTGGGAGGGCGACGCAGCCCGGCCGACCTTGGCGATCGGCAACTACCTCGAGGTGCCCGAGCCGGGCGACCCGGGCCGCACCTGCGCCGAGAGCTCCCTCCACCGGCCCACGGCGGGAGGCTGGGAGGCGGCACCACTGACACCGGGGCTGTGCCCGCTGTCGATGCTGTTCTCCGATTGGGACCGCACCGGCCGCCACGACCTGCGGGTCGCCAACGACCGCCACTACTACGACGTCGGCTCCGAGCAGCTGTGGCGGGTGGAGACCGGTACCGACCCGGTCCTCTACGCCGCCGACGACGGCTGGCGGGAGTTGCAGATCTGGGGCATGGGGATCGCCACCCACGACGTCACGGGTGACGGCCTGCCGGAGGTGTTCATCACGAGCCAGGGGGACAACAAGCTGCAGACCCTCGTGGGCGGGCCCGGCGAGCCGACCTACGAGGACATCGCCATCCGACGGGGCGCCACCGCCCACCGCCCGTTCATGGGCGGCGAGTCGCTGCCGTCGACGGCTTGGCATGCCCAGTTCGAGGACGTCAACCATGACGGGTTCATGGACCTCTTCGTCGCCAAGGGCAACGTGGACGCACAGGTCGACCACGCCGCCGCCGACCCGAGCAACCTGCTGCTCGGGGGTGCCGACGGCGTCTTCGTGGAGGCGGCCCGCGAGGCGGGGGTCGTGAGCCTCGGCCGGGGCCGGGGCGCCGCCCTCGCCGA
>JBFLKR010000157.1:0-4264 GCA_040883295.1 Acidimicrobiia bacterium | reverse complement strand
TTCGAGAGGCCACGTTTCGCAGGTCTTCGCCGCTCTCTGGCACCGCCCCCCTCCCACCGGCCTCCTGCGTCGGCCGGCGGGGCCCATCCCCCCTGGCGGGGGGATTCCTTCGATACTGCCGGACCTCACGTCGATGAGTCGGGCTGACACCGGGACAGAGATCCCTTCTGGCGGAGGGACTCCCGAGAACGATCGCCCCTATCCCGCCCAGCTCGTGACGAAGGCCACTTGGGTCTCGGTCTCGGGGGAGGGGCCGTCAAGGCCGGTTCGCAGGCGGTCGATCTCGGCGAGGACCCTGGTGTGGGGCACGCCGTGGCGGACGAGCCAGCAGCCGAGGATGGTGCCGGTGCGGCCCCGGCCCCCAAAGCAGTGGACGTACACCCGGTGGCCGGCGGCCAGGGACCGGTCGATGGCGTCGAGGGTCTCGGCGCAGTCGGGGGGGAACGGCACCGACACATCGGGGATCGATCGGTAGACGACCTCGCCGCCGGTCGCGGCCACGACGTCGTCGTAGGTCGGGAGGGACGCGTCGCCCGAGGCAGGGTGGTGTTGGGTGGTGAGGTTCACGAACACGTCGAACGCCTCGAGCACTCCCGGGTCGCCGAACGCCCCCAGCGGGTGGGGGCCACCTGCCAGTCGGCCGGGCAGCACCCAGTAGGCGTCGGGGGCGGGTCGGCCATCACGGGCGGGGTCGGCGATAGGGCCGAAGCGAGTGTTCATCAGACGCCCACGCTAGGCGGGCGATCGACCATGGGCGGAGGCCACCTCCCAACGCCCCGCGGCCGCGAACCCAGGGTTCGGGACCGCGGGACTCGGCGTTCCCTGGGCCGGAGACCGTCGGATCGACGCGCTCCGGCCCAGCGTTCGCGTTGCCTACCAGGTGGCGTCGCCGCGGATGACGGCATCGGAGCCGCCATCGACGAAGACGACCTGCCCGCAGAGGTGGCTGTTCTCCTTGCTCACGAGCCACGCCAGCAGGTCGGCGACCACCTGGGCCTCGGCGATCCCGTTCAGCGGCATCGGCACCATCTGGAGGAGCTCGGCGCGGGCCTCGGGGGTGGCGGTGAGCTCGGCGGTCATCGGCGTGGCGATCACGCCGGGCGCCACGGCGTTGAGTGGGATGTGGGCGCCCGCCCACTCGGGGGTGGGGGCGTGGCGGCGGACCCAGCGGGCGAACGCCTGCTTGGTGGACGAGTAGATGAGGTTGCCGGTCTCCTCGCTGCCGGCCAGCACCTCGGCCCGGGCGAGCGCAGCCGGCTCGTCCCACGCGTCGAGCAACCCCACGAGCTCGTCGTCGACGGGCATGAGCGAGGCCATCGACGCCACCCCGGCGGCCCGGGGGGCGTCCGATCCGACGAGCAGCGGCCGGAGGTCGGTCAACGTCGACACCATGCCGAAGTAGTTGACGCCGACGGTCTTGGCGATCGGCTCGGCGAGCCCGGCAATGGCGAGAACCGCGTCGAGGGTGCCACCGGACAGGCGTCGGGCTTCAGCAACGAGGTGGTGGCGGCCCTCGATGGTGGTGAGGTCGGCCTCGATGTCGGCGTCGTGCAGGTCGGCGCCGATGACCGACCACCCGCGGGCGGCCAGGGTCTCGGCGGTGCTCTTGCCGATGCCCGATGCGGCGCCGGTGACGAGTGCGGTGCGGGCCATGGCGGTCTCCTCGGTGGGCGTCCCCCGAAGCTATCCGGCGGTCGGGGGTCGGGACCGGGATTCCGTCAGGCCGTGGGGCGGTCGAATCGATAGACCCGGCGGCGTCTGAAGAGCCGGCGGCGCCGCCAGCGGCGCTCGGACCGGATGGCGGGGAGGGGCAGGGCTGCGCCCCGGCGGTGGCGGCGGTCGGTGGGCACGGGTCGGGTTCGCAGCTCCGGGGGAAGTGCGGGCGTGGGGGCACGCTAGGCGGCGGTCCGAGGCGGTGGGGACCAGCTTTTCGCGAGTCAGAGCTCCCCGGCCTCCATGAGCCGTTTGAGGTTGCCCAACCCAACCTCGAGCTGTCGCATGAACGCCGACAGCCCGACGGTCGCCATCGGTCGTCGCCACCCGGCCCCGCTCATCCTCACCGACCAATCGATCTCGGTCCCGCCGGGCGCCTCCGCGAGGGCGATCGACATCTCGAACGGGATCGGGCTGTCGAGACTCCGGAGCCCCAAGGCGGTGCCGGGCTCGAAGGCGGTGACCACGGCCTCGTTCTCGGCTCGGATCCCCATCGACCTCGAGACGGCGCGGCGGGTCGAGCCGACCCCGATCGGACCGTCGGACGTCCAGTACTCCTCGGTCGCCGCCGGATGCCATCGGGGTGTCTGGGTCACGTCACTGAGCACCGAGAAGACATCGGTTCTCGGGCGTCGGATGACGATGTGGGTCGATGCCGCGGGCACACCCGGATGATGGGCGGGCGTAGGAGCACCCCGGGGGAACGGTACGCGGAATCCTTTCGCGTCCTCGAAGGTTCACCGCCCGCCCTGTACCGCCGCTTGTGAATCTCGTAGCATGTACCCATGACACAGGCACCGCCCTCCGACGCGGTGCTCTCCGAGGAGCGCCGCAGCCGCCCGGCCCGCCAGGCGGGGTACGTGGTGGCCATCGTCATCAACGCCCTCATCCTGTGGGTCGCGAACAACCTGCTCGCCTGGGGGTGGTTGTCGTGGCTCACCGACGACTTCGTCGACGTCCTGCCGGCCATCAACGCCTCGCTGATCGTCACGATCATCGCCTACGCCCTCTTCATCGCCTACGACGGCGAGTGGTTCCGGGCGCTGGGCGACATCGTGACCGGCATCTACTCGTTGCTGGCCGGGATCGCCATGTGGCAGGTGTTCCCGTTCGACTTCTCCGCCTACGCCTTCGACTGGGCCCTGGTGGCCCGCTGGGTCGTCGGACTCGGCATCTTCGGGGTGTCGATCGGGATCCTCGTCAACGTCGTGAAGCTGCTCGCGATGCTGGTCCGGGGCGGCCGATGACCCGGCCCGGGCACGTCCCTCCGTTGGTGCTGCCGGTCCACCCGGCCGCCCGTCACCTCCGCACCCGATTGGCGGTCGATGAGTGGGTGCTGCGGTGGGACGTGCCCCGGGCCCTGCTCGGCATCGTGCCGTTGGGCACCAAGCACGTCGAGGTGCCACTGACCGAACTCGCCTCGCTGGCGCTGATCCGGCTCTCCGTGCGTCCGCTCCGGCTGGTCGCCGGAATCCTCATCGCCTTCGGGGCGTTCGCCCTCGACGTCGTCTGGTGGGGGACGATCGGCCTGCTGGTCCTCGGCGCCTGGGTGTCGTTCCGCTCGCTCGTGTCGGGCCTCGAGCTGCGCACCACCACCGGCCGGGTCCACCATGCCGGGGTCTGCTTCGGGCACCTCTTCGACGCCGAGGTGTACGCCGTCGCCGTCGACGACCTCCTGCGTCGGGACATCGACGTGACGAGGAAGGAGCTCCCGTGATCACGACCCACACCATGAACGTCCCCGGCTGGGCCGACTTGTCCACCCCCGATCCCGCCGCCGCCCGAGAGTTCTACGCCGCGCTGTTGGGCTGGCACGTCGAGACGACCGATACCCCGATGGGCGAGTACCACATCGGCAAGCTCGGCGACCTCGACGTGGCGGGGATGATGGCGCCGCCGCCGGGGGAGGAGTCGATCCCGCCGGCATGGACGATGTTCGTCATCGTTCCCGACGTGGCCGAGTCCCTCGCCGCCGCGGCCTTGGCGGGCGGCACGGTGCTGCAGGCCGCGACCCCGATCCCCGCCGGGCAGGTGGGCGTCCTCGCCGACCCGAGCGGGGCCATGTTCGGGGTCATGTCCTACGACGAACCGCTCCCCGAGCTCCCCTGGCTGTCGCATCGGCCGGGGGCGGTGTGCTGGTTCGACCTCCTCTCCCGGGACCCGGCGGCGGCGGTGCCGTTCTACGAGGCGGTGTTCGGGTGGGAGGCGGAGACCCACCACGGCCTGCCGTTCACGACGTTCTCGCTCCATGGCGACGCCTTCGCCGGGATGCTGCCGATGCCCGACGAGGTGCCGCCCGACGTGCCCTCGCACTGGTCGGTGTACTTCGCGGTCGAGGACTGCGACGCCGCCGAGGCCAGGGCGATCGACCTCGGGGCCACGGTGGTTCGCCCCACGTTCGCCGACCAGGACGGCCCGGGCCGGATCGCCGTCCTCGCCGACCCCACCGGGGCGACGTTCGACCTCCTCGAGTCCCACGACTGACGCGGTCGGGAACCCAGGGCTCGGGACCGCGGCTCGAAGGTGTTCCCTGGGCCGGAGACCGTCGAAT
>JBFLKR010000018.1:0-9324 GCA_040883295.1 Acidimicrobiia bacterium | reverse complement strand
TCGGCGACGAAGCAGGGTCCGTCCCAGGTGAACTCCTGGACGAGGTCGCCTGCATAGGCCTCGTCGATGACGGTGAACGGCCGGCCGACATTCGGGTCCTCGGCGCCCTCGGCGATGGTGCCCTGGACGTAGTCCGGGTTGCCACGGGCGATCGTGACCTCGCGAACGAGGAAGTCGTCCGGCTCGCCCGCCCAGCTCTGGGCCGGCGAGATGCCGCCGAAGTCGAGCGCTTCGATCGACTTGGCAGCCGCGGTCACGCCCTCGGGCGTGAGGTCGCCACTGGCCGCTGCGGCCTCGAGGACGGCGATCATGATCTGGGCCTCGACCCACCCGCGGGAGAAGGCGTCGGTCATGAGTCGATCCGGGTCGGCCGCCAGCATGATCTCCTCGAGCTCGTCCATGCGCTCGACGTCCGAGCCGTACGGCGCGTAGTACACGGACTGCGTGTAGCGCTCGAGGTACTCCGGGCCGAGCGGGGTGTCGAACAACGCGAAGTTGAACGACGGGCCGGTCCCGATCCACTGCGCCTCGGTCAGGCCCTGCTGGGTCGTCCCGCCGAACACCTCGGCGTTGATGCCCGGGGTGCTGGTGATGTGCACGATGTCCGGCTGCGCCTCGACGAGCGCCTGGATGACCTCGGTGTTGCCCTCGCCGCCGAGCTGGCCCTCGCCGTCGTAGACGAGCTCGAGACCCAGCGCCTCCTGGGCGATCCGGGCACCGGCGGCACCGTCCTGGCCGTACTCGCCGGGCAGGGACACGATGGCGATCGTCGGCGTCTCGCCGGTCTCGGCCTCCAACTCCTCGGCGAGGAACTCCACCATGTTGATGCCCTCGAGGCAGTAGGTGATGCCCTGCTCGAGCACGTTGGCCCCGAGCTCCGGGTCGGCCCAGCCCGAGTACCAGGAGAGCGGGATGGCGAACCGGTTGTCCTCCTCCAGCTGGGCGGCGATCGACGCGGTGTGCGGCGAGCCGGTGGACTGGGTGAACGCCACGACCTGGTCGACGAGCTCGGCGTACTTCTCGCCGTGCACCGTCACGTCGTAGCCCGTGTCCTCGACGATGGCGTTGATCTGCCACTGGCCGGCGACGCCGCCCGCCTCGTTGTACGCGTCGAAGGTGTAGAGCTGGGCGTCGACGATGTCCTTGACCAGCGTCGCGAAGACGCCGGACAGGTCGGCGAGCATGCCGATGTTGATCGTGTCCTCGGTGACGGTGACGCCGTCGAAGGTGACATCCATCATGTCGCCGTCGCCTTCGGTGGTCGTGGTCTCCTCGCCACCATCGCCTTCGGTGGTCGTGGTGTCCTCGCCGCCATCGGCCTCGGTCGTGGTGGTGTCTCCGGCGTCGCCGTCGTCACCGTCCTGCGCGCAGGCAGCGACGACCATGGCGAGTGCCACGAGGAGCACCAACCATCTGGTCAGATGCTTCATGGGGTTTTCCTCCTGTTTCCTTCTTCTCACAGCTCGAGCCGGGCCCGGCTGCCGTTGGGCCACCACCTAGTAGGTGAACGGCCAACCCTTCCAATAGTTGCGGATGTTGATCCAGATGCCATACAGGCCCAGCGGCTCGAAGATCAGGAAGAGCACGATGAGCAGGCCGTAGAGCACGTTGTTGAAGTCGAAGACCGAGATGCCGGGGCCCGACTGGATGAGGGAGATGAGTCCGCTGTCGGCCGGGCTGGTGGCGACGATGAAGTCGGCGATCGCCTGGCTGATCCCCGCCCCGGTCTCGGCGACCTCGCCGAGCCACTCGGTGCCGATCTCGACGAACTCGGGGATGAGCACCACGAAGAGCGCCCCCAGGAGCGGCCCGGCCGTGGTGCCGGCCCCGCCGATGAGGACGATGGCGATCATGGCCACCGCCAGGTCGAAGTCCCACTGGGCCGGTGACGGGGTCCCACCGAGGCTGGCATACAGGGCGCCACCGATGCCCGCGTAGGCCGACGAGATGGCGAAGGCAAGCGTCTTGTAGCGGGCCTCGGGGATGCCCATGACCTCGGCGGCGATGTCCCGGTCGCGAATGCCGGCCCAGGCCCGCCCGGTACGGGTCCGGGCGAGGTTCTTGTGGATGATGGTCGCGATGACCAAGCCCACGAACATGAAGAAGAACAGCACCTGCTCGCCCGAATAGGTGATGCCCAGCACGGTGGTGTCGGACGTGAACGAGAAGCCATTCCCGCGCCACCACTCCCACTCGAGCGGCGGGAACGCCCGGCCTCCCTCCGGGTCACCGGCGATGCGGGGGATGTTCCGGAAGATGTGCTGGCCGATGAAGACCAGGCCGATCGTCACGAACGCCAGATAGAGACCTCGGACCCGCACGGCAATCGGGGCGAGGATCGCCCCGATGATGGCCGGGACGACCGCCGCCATCGGCAGCCAGATCCACATCGGGAGGTCGAAGCCGATGAACCCCGACTCAGCTCCGAAACCGACCCCCTCACTGCCAAGGGTGACCGCCGTGTATGCGCCCACCCCCATGAAGAAGGCGTGGCCCAACGACACCTGGCCGGCGAACCCGGTCAGGAGGTTGAGGCCGAGGCCCGCGATGCCCCAGGCGCACATCCGGGCGAGGACGCGGAACCACTGGGGCCCATCGGCGACCCAGCCGAGGCCGGGGATGATGCCGAACGGGAGCAGGAGCACCACGACGATGAGGACACCCACGAAGATCTTCTGGGTGATCGTCGGCAGCATCGCCGACTCGGCCTCGTACGAGGTGTAGAAGCGAGAGCGCAGGCCTTTGCGGAACGTCGTCATACCCGTCGGATCTCCTCGGTGCCGAACAGCCCGTAGGGCTTGAAGATCAGGAACACGAACATGACGACGTAGGGGATGACCGCCCCGAAGCCGGACCCGACGTACTCCGAGAGGAAGCCGAAGTAGGTGCCGAGGAAGATCTCGATGAAGGCGACGAGGAAGCCACCGACGACCGCCCCGGTGATGGAGTCGAGGCCGCCGACAACGACCGCCGGCAACGCCCGGAAGGCGATGAACGGCAGCAGCGGGGTGGCCCCGCAGGGGCAGGGGGCGAGAGCGAACATGGTGCCGGCGATGCCGGCCAGCACGGCGGCGATCATCCAGGCGAGGGCGAAGATCCGGTTGACCGGGATGCCCTGGACCATCGCCGCCTCCTGGTCGAAGGCGGTCGCCCGCATCGCGACACCGGTGCGGCTGCGGAAGAACCAGGCGAGGCCGGCGCCGGACACGATGGCGGCGAGCACGATGAACGGCTGGCTGTAGAGGAGGGTGACCGACTGGTCACCGATCGGGATCTGCCACGACTTGAAGAGGAACGGGTCGCCCACCTGACGGTCGACCACCCCGATGGCGTCGTTGTAGAGGGTGCGGAGCATGATCTCGAGACCGAGGGTGATGATCGCCACCGAGAAGAGCGGCTCGCCCACCATCGGTTCGATGAACAGCCGCTCGAGCACCCAGCCGAGGAACGCCGCCATGAGCAGGGCGAGGAACAGCGCCACCAGCCAGCCGAACAACTCCCACGAGAGGAAGGCCTCCGACGTCGAGTTGATCGGGTGGTCGGCTGGGAAGAACCGACCCGGGATGTCCCACTCCACGGCGACGAGGAAGGTGAAGTAGGCCCCGAGGGCGGCGATGGCGCCGTGGGCGAAGTTGAGGACCTGGGTGGCCTTGAACGTGATGACGAAGCCGATCGCCAGCAACGAGTAGAGCGCCCCGAGGACCAGGAAGTTGATGAGGAAGTTGGCACCCGTGAAGGGATCTCCCAGTCGCTCGAGGAAGGTCGGCGTCTGGGCGAGGACGATCAACGCATGGGACATCAGTACATCGACTCCACGAGGTCCTCGAACATCTGCTCCATGGCGCTCCGCTTCACCTTCTGGGTGGCTGTCAGCTCGCCGTCCTCGTGGTCGAGCTCCTTGGGGATGAGTCGGAACTTGCGGATGTGCTCGACCCGGGCGAACTGCTCGTTCGTGTCGTTGACCACACCCTGGATGAGTTCGATGACCTCGGGCTTCTCGGAGAGGTCCCGGTAGGTCGTGTAGGTGATGCCCTTGCGCAGGGCCCAGTTGCCGACGGTGTCGTACTCGATGCCGATGATGGCGGTCAGGTACTTGCGCCGGTCGCCGACGACCATCGCCTCACGCACGTACGGCGACGTCTTCAGCTTGTTCTCGATCTCCGACGGCGAGATGTTCTTGCCGCCGGCGGTGATGATGATGTGCTTGATGCGGTCGACGATCTTCACGTGGGTGCCGTCGACCCACACGCCGACGTCGCCGGTCTTGAGCCAGCCATCGGCGGTGAAGGTCTCGGCGGTGGCCTCCGGCTTGTTCCAGTACCCCATGAAGACGCCGGGGTGCTTGGTCTGGATCTCGCCAGTGGTCTCGTCGATGCGGAGCCCGATGCCGGGAAGGGGTTCGCCGACGGTGCCGAGCTTCATGCGGCCACCCCGATTGGCGGTGGCGACGGCGGAGTTCTCGGTCATCCCGTAGAGCTCGTAGACGGGCACCCCGATGCCGAGGAAGAACTCGAGCACCTCGGGGGCGATCGGGGCGGCACCGGAGCCGGCGTAGCGGCAGCGACGGAGCCCGATCCGGTCGAGCAGAGCCCGGAAGACCAGCGGGCGCCAGATCGCGTTGAGCAGCCGGCCCTTGCCGGTGTAGTCGCCGCCGTTGGCGACCCGCTCTCGGCCGATCGTCTGGGCGGCCTTCAGGGCCTGGCGAAGCATCAACTTCTTGAAGGGCGTGGAGTCCTCGCCCTTGATGAGCACCGAGGCGTGGATCTTCTCCCAGATGCGGGGAACGGCGAAGAAGAGGGTGGGCTGCACCTCGCGAAGATTCGTCTGCACGGTGTCGATGGACTCGGCGAAGTTCGCCACCACCCCGGCACCGACGATGGTCCACGTCGAGAAGATGCGCTCGGCGACGTGGCAGAGCGGCAGGTAGGTCAGGATCTCGTCGTTGGGACCGGGGGGGATGCCGTCGGGCCGAAGGTTGGCCGAGTCGACGATCTTCTCGATGGCGTACTCGGCGTTGCCGTTGGAGAGCATGGCGCCCTTGGGCGGCCCCGTCGTGCCCGAGGTGTAGACGAGGGTCATGATGTCGTCGACCTGGGCCTCGGCCATGATGCGGGCCACCTCACCACCGTGCTCGGCGCGGTGCTGGCGCCCGATGTCGAGGAAGTCCTCCCAGTAGAGCAGTCGGTCGTCGTCGTACTTCACGACGCCGCGCGGCTCGACGTAGATCACCTTGCGGAGGTTGGGCACGCCGTCGGAGACCTCGAGCCACTTGTCGACCTGCTCCTGGTCCTCGGCGAAGTGGACCACCGAGCCGGAGTCCGAGAGCAGGTACTGCACCTCGGCGGCGGGGTTGGTCGGGTAGAGGCCGACGGTGATCCCCCGGATCGCCACGGTGGCCATGTCGAGGATCATCCACTCGGGTCGGTCCTCGGAATGGATCGAGATCCGATCGCCGGGCTCGACGCCGAGGGCGAGCAGGCCGTGGGCGGCATCCTGGACGAGTTCCCAGAAGTCGAGCCAGGTGATCTCCTGCCAGATGCCGAAGTCCTTCTCGCGCATCGCGACGGAATCGGGGCGCTGCTCGGCCCATTCGCGAACGCGCGCCGCGACCGTCCGGTATCCGGTACCCGGCGACGAGGCTTCAGGGGGCGTCATCGTGGCGGTCAAGGAGACCTCCCTCGGCGGCTTGGGGGGAGACAATACGCAACGCTTCCGAAACCGGGGGGAAAAAGCGGAGAAAAAACGACCGATCGTTCGTTTCGGGTTCGCGCCCCGGGGCGATGTCGTTCGTAGGCTCGCTCAGATGCGCCACATCGCCGTGACCGACGGCCCCCTCGACGTCGCCGCCACCCATGCCCGCCTGTCCGACCCGGGGGCCGGCGCCTCGGTGGTCTTCACCGGCCACGTGCGCGACCACTCCCCCGCCGCCGAGGGCGTCACCCACCTGGAGTACGAGGCCTACGGCGAGCACGTGGAGCACACCATCGCCGAGGTGGTGGACGAGGCGGTGGCGCGCTGGCCCCTGTTGGCGGTGTCCGTCGAGCACCGGGTGGGGACCGCCCACCTGGGAGAGCCAACGGTCGTCGTGGGGGTTTCGGCCCCGCATCGGGTGGAGGCGTTCGAGGCCGCGAGGTATCTCATCGACGAGGTCAAGGCACGGGCGCCGATCTGGAAGAAGGAGCACTGGCCGGGCGGTTCGACCTGGTCCCCCGGCGCCTGACGCCGCGAACCCAGGGTTCTGGGCGTCGGGAACCTGCGAAGCCTGGGCCGCAGCGCGTCGAAACGACGGCCCCCGGCCCAGAGAACCGACAGTCGGCGCGGCCACGAACCCTGGGTTGGGAATCGTCCGGGGCGTGGCGGTGTTCCGTAGCCGTACACACGCCCCCTCCATACACTCCACACCATGGCCAATCCGCCCAACGCCGACTGGTGGCCCGAGGGTCCGATCCCCCGACCCGAGTCGGCCCCCGCCTCCCAGAACCCCCACGAGCCGCCGACGCCCGCAGCCACGCCGCGGACCGAGCCCCGCCGCGGGGGACGAGCCCTCGTCGTCGTCCTCGTGGCACTGGTCGCTGGTGCGCTCGCCGGGGGCGGCACCGCCGTCCTCCTCACCGCCGACGACGCCAACCAGGCCGCCACGCCGCCACCGACCACCGAGCCCGGCATCACCACGGTCGTACTCGAACAGCCCGACAACGGCCTCGATGAGGACCTCGGCGTCGTCTCCACCGTCGCCGCCAGGGTCCTTCCCTCCGTCGTACGGGTCCAGGTGCTCGAAGAGTCGCTGGACGAGAACGGCGAGACGATCTTCCTGCCCATCGGCACCGGCTCCGGCGTCGGCTACACCGCCGAGGGCCACCTGCTCACCAACAGCCACGTGGTCGAGGACGCCGATCGCATCGAGATCGAGCTCGTCGATGGCCGGATCTATGACGCCGAGCTCATCGGCGCCGACCCGGTCACCGACGTCGCCGTGATCAAGGTGGCCCCCGGGTTGGTCCAGCCCATCCCGATCGCCGACCGCAACGGGCTGGCCATCGGGGACGCCGCGATCGCAGTGGGCAACCCGCTGGGTCTGGTGGGTGGGCCCTCGGTGAGCGTCGGCGTCATCTCGGCCTTCGAGCGGGAACTCTCGATCGACCGCCGGGACGGCACCGAGCGCAACCTGCAGGGTCTCATCCAGACGGACGCCGCCATCTCCGGTGGGTCGTCGGGCGGCGCCCTCGTCAACCAGGACGGAGCCCTCATCGGGATCACCACCGCCAAGAGCGTGGGCAGCACGACCGAGGGCGTGGGGTTCGCCGTCCCCGTCGATCTCGTCGAGGGCATCGCCAACGACCTGATCACCGAGGGGGCGATCGAGCACCCCTTCCTCGGCATCTCGGGCCGCGCCGCCTACGAGGAGCTGCCCGACGGGGCCCAGGCGCCGGCCGGCGCCGAGATCGTGGAGATCCTCGACAGCGTCGGCGGCCTCTCCATCGACTCGGCACTCGGCGAGGCCGGTGGCCGGGCCGGCGACGTCATCGTGGCCATGGACGACATCGAGATCTCGACCATGAACCAGTTGGCCTCCCTCCTGCGCCGCTACCGTGCGGGGCAGGAGGTGACCATCACGGTGCAGCGCGACGGCGCCGAGGTCGTCCTCGACGTCACCCTCGGGAACCGACCGGCCGACGTATGAGCGACAACCTCTTCGAGCAGCTCTTCGAACTCTTCAACCAGCCCGGCCCTGTCAACTGGCGCCTGGCCGAGGAGGTGGCGGGGAGCCTCGGCGGCGACCCCGAGCCGATCGACCCGTGGCTCGCCGACGAGTACGCCGAACTCGGCAACCTCGCCCTCCTCCAGACCGCCACGATCGCCCTGCTGCCCGACCTGGCGGGTGGGCGCATCGACCCGGTCGACCGAGCCACCTGGGTGTCGGACAACCTCCGAGCCTTCGACTACCTCACCGAGCCCCTCGGCGCCCGGATGGGCGAGCAGGCGGCCATGCTCGGCCCCTTCGCCGGGTCGCTGGTGGGGATGCAGGTCGGGTCGATGGTGGGCAGCCTCGGCCACCACGCGCTCGGTGGGTTCGACGTCGCCCTCATCGCCCGCTCCGAACGGGGCTACCTCATCGTCCCCAACCTCGAGACGTTCATCACCACCCACGGGCTCGATGCCCGGGAGGCCCGTCTGTGGGCGGCCCTCCACGAGGCCGTCCACCTCCGACTGTCGAGCATCGACTGGATCGCCGGCCACTACGCCGACCTGCTCGGCCGCTACCTCGGTGGGATCGAGGTCGACATGTCCTCGCTCACCGAGCGCATGCAATCGCTCGCCGACCCGACGGCCGCAGGCGAGGAGTTCGGCGAGGGCTTCGACCTCACGTCGCTCCTGGGCCAGTCGACCGAGGAGGGCGCTCGCGACGATGCCAAGGCGGTGCTGGCCTTCGTCGCCGGGCTGCGCCGCCACCTCGTCGCCGGACTCGGGGATCGGTGGCTACCGACACTCACCGACATCCGCCGGGCCGTCGCGGTCCGCGCCGGGGAACCCGACGTCCACGCCGGCGTGAGCCTGGCCCTCCCCGACCACGACCTGATCGTCACCGCCGAGGACTTCTGCCGTGACGTCGAGGAGCGATGGGGTCCCGAGGCGTTCGCCCGGGTGCTGGAGTCCGCCGAGACCATCCCGACGGCCACCGAGCTCGCCGACCCCGTCGGCTGGGCGGCCCGGGTGCTGCTCGACCCGATCGACTGAGCCACCGACCCTCCCGCTTGGGACCGCGGTCCGGATACCCTCCCCGCCGCCAACGACCCGACCAGGAGAACCCATGCCCGCCGAGATCGGTGCCCCCGCCCCGAGCTTCACGCTCAACGACCAGCATCGCAACGAGGTGTCCCTCGAGTCGCTGCAGGGTCGCAAGACGCTCGTGGTCTTCATCCCGTTCCCCTTCACGGGACTTTGTTCGGCCGAGGCCTGTGAGCTTCGCGACCACCTCGCCGAACTGAACGATCTCGACGCCCAGGTGGTCGTCATCACGACCCACGCCCTCCCCACCAACAAGGAGTGGGCCGACCAGAACGGGTTCGAGTTCCCGGTGCTCGCCGACTACTAGCCCCACGGCGAGGTGGCCCGGGCCTACGGGGCGTTCAACGAAGCCGTGGGAGCAGCCAACCGTGCGACGTACGTGCTCGACGCCGACGGCATCGTGCGAGAGATCATCGCCACCGACAGCCTCGGCACGGTCAGGGAGTACGACGCCTACGTCACGGCGCTCGAGGCCATCTGACCCGGACGGCCGGCCGTCAGTCGGCGTCCTTGGTCTCGGCCTCGACGGTCGTCTCC
>JBFLKR010000156.1:0-8314 GCA_040883295.1 Acidimicrobiia bacterium | reverse complement strand
TCCCGGAGATCCCCCTCGACACCGCATTCGCCGACTTCTGGGTGCGGGTGAGCGACACCGCCTACTGGAGCTTCATGCCCGTCGTCTGCGTACTCGTCGTCGTGGTCGTGGTCTCCCGTCCGGGCATCGATGGTCGCCGTCGCATCCTCGAGGCCGTGGTGGCCACGGTCGCCCTGTTGGTGGTCGTCGCGGGGAACGCCCAAGTGAACGAACACGTGGTCAAGCCGGCCCTGGCGGTGCCGCGGCCGAACATCGTCACCCTGGCCGAGACCGGGGCCCTCGGTCCGGGGATCACCGAGGCAGCCGACTTCTACGCCCTCGGGGACAAGGACGCCCGGCGGGCGTTCCTCGGGCCACGGCTCGAGCAACTGGAGGAACCGGCGCTCTCGCCGCTCGTCGAAGACCACTGGGGCCACGAGACCGGCTTCGCCCTTCCCTCGGGGCACTCGACGGCGGCGATGACCTTCGCGGCGCTGATGGCGATGCTCGGCTTCGCCTGGCTGACGGATTGGCGTGCACGGGTGACGGCGGTCGTCGTCCCGGTCTGGGCCGTGCTCGTCGCCCATTCCCGAGTGCTCCTCGGCGTCCACACGCCCGTCGACGTCGTCGTGGGGTCGGCGGTGGGCATCGTCCTGGGCACGGTGGCCGCCGTCGTCGTGCTTCGGCTGGTCGGACGGCCGGCGGTAGACCGAGGGGCCGACGCCCCCTGAACGCCGTCGTCGGGCGCCGGCGTCCCCGAGGCCCATCGTTTTCGGGCACGACCCGGGGTAGGGTGCGGCCGTTCCCACCTCGGAGTGGCCCATGCGTGGCTTCGATCTCGCCGCCGTCGTCATCTTTGCCGCCCTCGCCTTCGGCGGTGCCTCCATGGCCGTGCTCGCCTACGGGTTCGGTGCCGTCTTCGCCGTCATCGCCGTCGGCCTCGTGATCGCGGGCGGCCTCGCCGGGGAGCTCGGCGAGTTCCCCGACCGGCGATAGGTCACCGGCGACGTGCCGGCCATCGAGTTCACCACCGAGATCGACGCCCGGCCCGACGTCGTGTGGGGCCACCTCACCGCCTTCGACCGGTACGAGGAGTGGAACCCGTTCACCCCGTCGGTCTCCACCGACGGCCGGTTGGGGGACTCGGTGACCCTGCGGGCGGTGCTGTCAGAGCGGCTTCCACCTCGGCGCACCGACCTGGTCATCACTCGGCTCGACCCGCCGCACGCCCTGTGCTGGGGCGCCGAGAGCCGGGCCCTTCGGGTGGAGCGCTGCCAGACCCTCACCGACCTGGGGGACGGCCGGACCCGCTATCGCAGCCACGAGACCTTCGAGGGACTGGCAGGTCTCGTGGTGGTGGCCCTCACGGGACGGTGGCTCCGCCGGGGGTATGCAGCGGCCGCGGCCGGGCTCAAACAGGTGGCGGAGTCCTAACGTCAGGATCATGAGCGACCCCACCCGCGTCCTCGTCACCGGCGGGTTCGGCAACGTAGGCGCCCACGTGGTCCGCAGCGCTGCCGCCGCCGGGCACGACGTGACCGTGATCGACCTCCGCACGGACGCCACCACTGCCAAGGCGAAGGCCCTCCGTGCCGAAGGTGTGCCCTTCACCGCCCATGCCGTGGACCTCACCGACCCCCTTGCCGTTGCCGAGGTGGTCGCCGCCGTGGCCCCGGGCGTGATCATCCACACGGCGGCCGTCATCGCCCCGACCGCCTTCACCATGCCCGAGCGTGCCAGAGCCGTGAACGTCGACGGCACCGCCAACCTCCTCGCGGCGGCCAAGGCATCCGGCCGCAACCCCCGATTCGTCTTCCTCTCGAGCTACACGGTGGTCGGTCCCCGCAACCCCCATCGCAACCTCGACCCGATCACCGGGGACACCCCGTCCGATCCGGCCGACACGTACGCCCGCCACAAGGCCGAAGGCGAGGCGATGGTTGCCGCGTCCGGGCTGCCGTGGACGGTGCTGCGACTCCCCGCCGTCGGGTCGCTCGACGAGGGCTGGGGCCGGGGCGACGAGTTCCTGCGATTCATGTTCCTCATCCCTCTCGACCAGCGCGAGCACGGCTGTGACGCGCGCGACGTGGGTCGGGCGGTCGCCAATGCCGCCACCGCAGACGTCGAAGGCCGGATCCTCGCCATCGGGGGCACGGACGACTGGCGCACCACCGCCCGCGAGCACCGAGCCGCCGCGCTCGCCGCCCAGGGCCTCCCGATGCCCGACGTTCGGGCCTTCCGCCGTGCCCACGCCGACGCCGACCACGCCTGGTACGCCGAGGATGTCGTCGACACCACGGAGGCGCAACACCTCCTCGACTTCCAGCGGATCTCATGGGCCGATCATCTCGACGCCATCTCGGCGGGCCCGGTGACCCGAACCCTCATGCGCGCCATGGGGCCGGCGGTGGCGGGGACGCTGGCACGGCGCTCCCCGTTCCGCGACCAGCCGATCGATGCCGAATCGCTGTGGACGCGGGTTGCCGACACCTTCGGCATCCCGCACGACACCCGCTGAGCGTTCGCCGGCCGGGGGTAGCGTCCACCCATGGGCACCATCGACGACCGGCTCGCCGCCGTCGAGGCCGAACTCACCGCCGCCGCCGGCGACGTGTCGCTCTGCACCATTTCCCGCAGCGGCGGGTCGGTGGACGGCATCAAGTACCTCGAGGGCCGGATGGCCGCCCTCGCCGAGGCTCGGCGTCTGACCCGCCACGACCCCCGACTCGACCCGGCCACCATCCAGTCGATCGCGTCCACGTGGCGTGAGCAACTCGTCGTCGTCCGGGAGCGGGACGCCGGCCGCGGCTGGGTCGCCTACCGGGCCGGAGGCGTCGACGAGCTCGACGACCTCCTCTCCGATCTGGGAGCGTGACGGGCTCCGGGCCGTCTGGTCCCGTAGCCTGTGGTCCAATCGGAACGGGAGGTCCTCGTGCACCGGCTCCTCTGGGTGCTGCAGATCGTGTTCGGTATCTACTTCATCGTCATCGGCGTGCTGCACTTCATCGTGCCGGCAGGGCTTCCCGACGCGATGGCCTGGATGTACGAGTTGTCCGACGGGTTGCACTGGGCGTCCGGCATCGCCGAGATCCTCGGTGGTCTCGGACTCATCCTCCCGGGCCTGACCGGCATCCGTCCCGAGCTCACGATCTGGGCGGCGATCGGCCTCGCCCTCGTCATGGTCGGGGCCGCGATCTGGCATGCCGGCCGAGACGGCGAAGCCTTCAACATCTTCCTGAACCTGGCCAACGCCGGCGTACTGCTCTTCATTGCCTGGGGCCGAGCCCGTCGGGTGCCACTGACCCCGAAGGCCGCTGCCTGACCACATCGGCGTCGTCCCGGCAGGTCGACGGCGGAAGGGACGGCCGGCTGGTCAGTCGACTGGCCTGAGCGGGATCAGTCGCCGCCCTTGCGGCGCGACCAGCGAACCCCGATGAAGATCGTCGCCATGGCCGTGACCATGGCGATGAGGGCGAGGATCCAAGCACCATCCATACCCCGAGCCTAGGGTCCCGCCCCCCGACCAGGAGACGACCATGGCCCGACTCGACGTCCTCTTCGCGGGCTACGCCGGGGCCGGCGGGGTAGCCGGCACGGTGTCGCTCGTGCGATCCGACGGGCTCGTAGCGGTCGTCGATCCCGGGATGGTTCCGCACCGGTCGGCGATCCTCGAGCCGCTCGCCGACCTCGGCGTCGCTCCCGACGACGTCACCGACGTCGTCATCTCCCACCACCATCCCGACCACACGATGCACATCGCCCTGTTCGGGGACGTGCGGGTCCACGATCACTGGGCTACCTACCACCGCGACCAGTGGACGAGTCGCCGGGCGGACGGGGTCGAACTGGCGCCCGGCGTCCGCCTCATGGAGACGCCCGGCCACACCCCCCAGGACATCACCACCCTGGTCGAGACGGACGACGGCGTGGCCGCCCTCACCCACCTCTGGTGGTACCAGGGCGCCGGTTCCGACCCCCGGGCCACCGATCCCGACCTGCTCGAGCACCACCGGGCGAGGGTGGCCGACCTGGCCACCCTGATCGTGCCCGGCCACGGGCCGGCGTTCCGGATGGGCTAGGCCCGGGCGCCGGCCGCGGGAACCGGTGGCGCCACCACCCCGCGATACTGGCCGGGTGCCTCGGGTCCTCATCGTCGGCGCCGGGTTCGCCGGCATCAACGCCGCCAAGCGGTTGGCGGACGTGCCGGTCGACGTGACGATCGTCGACCGCCGCAACTTCCACCTGTTCCAGCCGCTGCTGTACCAGGTGGCGACGGCCGCGCTCAACCCCTCCGACATCGCCCATCCGATCCGGTCGGTGTTCCGCCGACAGGCCAACGTGACCGATGTGGTGTTGGGTGAGGTCGTCGGCGTCGACCTCGACGGCAACGCCGTGCTGCTGGCCGACGGGTCCCGCCTCGACTACGACTGGCTGTTGCTCGCCACCGGTGCCACCCACTCGTACTTCGGCCACGACGAGTGGGCCGACGATGCCCCGGGACTGAAGACCATCGAGGACGCCCTCGTCATCCGACGCCGGGTCCTGGAGGCCTTCGAGCTCGCCGAGCGGGAGCCGGCCTCGGCCGACGAGTACCTGACGTTCGTCATCGTCGGAGCCGGTCCAACCGGGGTGGAGCTCGCCGGCGCGATGACGGAGATCGCCGTCCACGCCCTCGCCGAGGAGTACCACCACATCGACCCGGCTCGAGCGCGGGTCGTGTTGGTGGAGGGCACCGAGCACGTGCTGCCCGCGTACCCGACCTCGCTGTCGGCGAGCGCCCGCCGCCAGTTGGAGGGCATGGGCGTCGAGGTGCGGACCGGCGCGCTGGTCACCCACATCGACGACCGGGGTGTGCGCCTCGACGACGGGACCGAGATCGCCAGTCGATCCGTGTTCTGGGCCGCCGGCGTCGAGGCCTCGCCGCTCGGGTCGGCGCTGGGGGTGCCGACCGACCGCGCCGGCCGGGTCGTCGTCGAGTCCGACCTCTCAGTCCCCGGTCACCCGAACGTCCTCGTACTCGGCGACCTGGCTCGCATCGACGGGCCGGACGGCCCGGTCCCGGGTGTGGCCCCGGCCGCCATCCAGCAGGGGCGGCATGCCGCCCGGGTCGTCGCCGCCGACGTGGCCGGCGAGCAGCGACCGGCGTTCCGGTACCGGGACAAGGGCTCGCTAGCCACGATCGGCCGGGCCCGGGCGGTGGCCGATCTGCCGGGGCTTCGGTTCGGCGGCTTCGTCGCCTGGCTGGCCTGGTTGGTCGTCCACATCTTCTACCTCATCGGGTTCCGGAACCGGGTCTTCGTGTTCCTCTCGTGGTCGTGGAACTACCTGACGTTCCGGCGGGGAGCCCGGCTGATCACGAGGATGGGGGAGCGCGCCGGCTGAGTCCCCGCCGGTTGGCCCGCCGTTGCGGCATGCTTGGGAGGACCGACGAGACGAGAGGAGGCTGCCGTGGACGAGACCAACCCGTTCGCCGTCGGCGTCCTCGTCGCCCGGTGGCGATCGATGGACCCGGCCCGACGTCTGCTCGCCCGGTTGTGGCGAGCGCTTCCCGGCGACCACCTCACCAAGGGCTACGGCCTCGCGTTCGGGGCGACCTGGCTGGTGGTCTCGACCATCGGCGCCCTGAACGGCGTCGAGGAGCCAGGCCTCACCGGCGTCGCCGTTGCGGCCCTCGCCATGCTCCCGGTCTCGTCGCTGCACCTCGGTCTGCCTCCCGACCCCACCACGGGCCTCCGCGGGCGCCTGGCGGGGCTGGCCCGACGCCTCGACCTCCCACCGGTGGCCGACGAGGCGCTGGCAGCTGCCGCCGAGGGCGTGGTGACGGCCGACGACCCCGGTCGACGCTGGATCGAAGCCGAACTGGAGCTCGGCCTCGTCACGCCCCGCCGCCTGAGAGCCGAACTGGACGACGGCACCGTGCCATTGGCCCCGTGGGTCCGATCGGCGCTCGAGCGGGTCGGCTCACCCGACGACCGGGCCGCCCTGTTGACGGTCTGGGACCGGGAGCTGTCCCGTCGCCTGCGCCGTCGGGACGCCGAGGTGCTGGCGGTGCTCGGCGAACTCGACGCCACCGACGCCGCCCGACTGCTCGAGCCGCGCGGGTTGCTCGGCTCCCGCAGCCGCGACCCCCACCTGCTCGCCGCCCTGCGGGACGACGCCGCCATGGCCGCCTTCGTGGTCGGCCAGGACGTCGAGGCCACCGATCCCTCGACCGTGGCGGCCGACCTCGAGCAGCAGGCAAGCCGGCTCGGACGGCGGGAGCGCTGAGCGGCCACTACCGTCCCCCCGACTCGGAATCGGAGGAGGATGTGGGTACCCACGCCGACCTGCTCGCCCGACATCGGGCCGTGCTCCCATCGTGGATGGCGCTGTACTACGACGAGCCGATCGCGCTCGTCGACGGCGAGGGCCGCCACGTCGTCGACGCCGAGGGCACCCGGTACCTCGACTTCTTCGGCGGGATCCTCACGACCATGTCCGGCTACAACGTGCCGGAGGTGGTGGAGGCCATCCGTCGCCAGGCGGGCCGCATGCTCCACACGTCGACGCTCTACCTCATCGAGAGCCAGATCGACCTGGCCGAGCGCATCGTCGAGCTGTCCGGCATCCCCGACGCCAAGGTGTTCTTCACCAACTCGGGCACGGAGGCCAACGACGCCGCCCTCATGATGGCGACGCAGTACCGGTCGTCGAACCAGGTGCTGGCGATGCGCAACAGCTACCACGGCAAATCGCACTCGACGGTTGCCATCACCGGCAACACCGCCTGGACGCCCACCCAGCTGTCGCCCTTCAACGTCACGTACGTCCAGTCCGGCTACCGCCTGCGCAGCCCGTTCCGTCACCTCGACGACGAGGCCTACATCGCCGCCTGCGTGGAGGATCTCCGGGATCTGCTCCGGGTCGCCGTCCCAGGCCACCCGGCATGCCTCATCGCCGAACCAATCCAGGGCGTGGGCGGGTTCGCCACTCCGCCCGACGGCTTCTTCGGCCCCATCGAGGCGGTGCTCGACGAACACGGGGCGCTCTTCATCTCCGACGAAGTTCAGACCGGCTGGGGTCGCACCGGCGACCACTTCTGGGGGTACGAGGCCCACGGCGTCACCCCGGACCTGATCACGTTCGCCAAGGGGCTCGGCAACGGCACCGCCATTGCCGGGGTGGTGGGACGGGCCGAGGTGATCGACTGCCTGCCGGCCAACGCCATCTCGACGTTCGGCGGCAACCCGCTGGCGACGACCGCGGCGCTGGCCAACCTCCAGTACCTGCTCGACCACGACCTCCGGACGAACGCTCGCAAGATCGGCCAGCAGCTCCGAGCCGACCTCGACGGGCTTGCCGACGAGGTCGAGGAAATCGTCGAGGTGCGGGGTAAGGGTCTCATGCTCGGCCTCGAGTTCGCCGACCCAACCGACCTGACCCCGCGCCCGGACCTGACCCTCGGGGTGATGGAGGCGGCGAAGGCCCGCGGCCTGCTCATCGGACGGGGTGGCCTGCACGGGAACGTCATCCGGATGGCGCCGGCGCTGTCGGTGACGTCGGCAGAGGCCACCGAGGGGTACCGGCTCTTCTCGGCGGCGGTGCGCGACACGGTCGAGTAGGCCGGTGTTCTGCGGGCTGGGTGACGCGTAGGCGCGTCACCAAACCCTGGGTTGCCTGAAGGGCGCGCCACCGAACCCTGGGTTCGGGGCTAGGGGGCTTAGCCGCCGCCGCCGTCGTCCGGGGGGTCCGGGGGCGTGGTGTCGGGCACGGTGGTGGTCGTCGTCACCGTGGTCGTCGTGGTGGGCGCCACCGTGGTCGTCGTGGCGGGCGGGGCGGTCGTGGTGGTCGTCTCAGGCGGCAGTTCGGGGCGGTAGGTCCAGCTCCAGGACTGGCGCTCCACGGTGCCGTCGGGGAACGTCATGATCCGGGTGTTGGTGTTCCCGCTCGTCTCCGACTCGCAGACGCGCCCGCCGTTGTTGCCGTAGATCGTCACGGTGATCGAGCCCGGTGTGTACGACGTGTCGATGATGGCGACGGCGTCGGTGTCGTTGCGCCACTGCAGGTCGGGGGCGGGGAACCCGATCGTCGCCTCACGAATGAATGGGTAGCGGGAGAAGTAGATGCTGTGCGGCTGGTGGAAGATGTCCTCGTAGCACCCGAAGTACATGGCGTTGTACATCGTGGTGGCGAACTGGCTCGTCCCGCCGCCGATGTTGATCGGGCTGTCACAGCACTCGACCCGGCCGCCGATGATGGCGCCGGCGGCCACGAAGCCCTTCGCCCGGGTCCGCTGGCCGACCGTCTCGTTGATGGAGAACACCTCGCCGGGCATCACGATCGACCCGTCGATGTA
>JBFLKR010000155.1:0-23673 GCA_040883295.1 Acidimicrobiia bacterium | reverse complement strand
ATCCACCGCGACGACGGGAAGCTCGTAACGTTGGGAACCGGCACCCACGGTTACGAGTAGGAGGACCACATGGACCCCATCCACAACCCTGGGTCCTCGAGGGGCCCATGCGCCCTCCCCGGCCCACGCTTCATCGATCGAACCCCCCGACCAACCCTGGGTTGCAGAGGGGGTTGGGCGTGAACGTCGACGCCAACCTCCCCGACCTGCTCCTCGGGGGCAACACCTTCACCGACGACCCCACCCTGTCTCGGGGCGTCGAGCGCTTCGGCGGCGGCCACGCCACGGCCGACCTGGCGACCCTCGGCGGGTGGCTCGGCTCGGACGAGGCGGTGGCGCTCGGCATCGCCGCCAACCGGTTCGAGCCCGAGCTCGCCACCCACGACCGCTGGGGCCGCCGCCTCGACGTGGTCGACTTCCACCCCGCCTACCACGCCCTCATGGGCCGGGCGGTGGCGGCGGGTATCCACTCCTCCCCGTGGGAGGACGGTGCCCCCGAGGGTGCCCACGTCGCCCGGGCCGCCGGCATGTTCCTCATCTCCCGCAACGAGCAGGGCCACGGTTGCCCGATCTCGATGACCTATGCCGTCGCCCCGTCGCTGGCGGCCAATCCCGACGCCGTTGCCGAGTGGCTGCCCAAGGTGACCACGCGCTCCTACGACCCGTCATTCGCCCCCGCGACCGAGAAGGCCGGGGCCTTGTTCGGGATGGCGATGACCGAGCGCCAGGGCGGCTCCGATGTGCGCGCCAACGTCACCACCGCCACCCCCGCCGGCGGCGACGTCTACCGCCTCGACGGGCACAAGCACTTCTGCTCGGCCCCCATGAACGACGCCTTCCTGGTGCTGGCCCAGGCCCCCGGTGGCCTGACCTGTTTCCTCCTGCCCCGATGGACGCCCGACGGCGAGGTCAACGGCTTCCGCATCGAACGCCTCAAGGACAAGCTCGGCAACCGCTCGAACGCCTCGTCGGAGGTGTCGTTCGAGGCCGCCTGGGCGCTCCGGATCGGCGACGAGGGTCGCGGCGTCCCGACGATCATCGAGATGGTCAACGGCACTCGCCTCGACTGCGTCATCGGGGCCGCTGCGATCATGCGGGAATCCGTCGCGCAGGCCCTCCACCACGCCCGCAACCGGGCGACGTTCGGTCGGGTCCTCATCGATCACCCACTCATGGCCAACGTGCTCGCCGACCTCGTCCTCGAGAGCGAGGCGGCCACGTGGCTCATGCTCCGCCTCGCCGCCACGTTCGACCGCCCCGAGGAGGACGCACTCCGGCGGATCCTCACGCCGCTCGCCAAGTTCTGGGTGACGAAGCGGTGCCCGATCATGGTGAACGAGGCCCTCGAGTGCCTCGGCGGCGCCGGCTACGTGGAGGAGTCCCCGATGCCGCGCCTGTTCCGGGAGAGCCCCCTCAACGCCATCTGGGAGGGCTCGGGGAACGTGATCGCCCTCGACACCCTGCGCGCGTTGCGCACGTCGCCTGGCTCGGCAGACGCCCTCCTGGAGGAACTGGAGTGGTCACGCGGCCGCCACGAGGCGCTGGACCCGGCCATCGACCGAGCGAAGTGGCTGCTGGCCGAGGATGGCCCCCGCGACGAGGCCGGGGCCCGGCGACTCGTCCGGGACCTGGCGCTCACGGTGCAGGCCGCCGTGCTGATCCGCGAGGCCGACGACGCCGTGGCCGACGCGTTCACCCGGTCTCGCCTCGCCGACGGCCACGGTGGTGTCCTCGGCACGCTGCCGGCAGGTCTGGACCTCGACGGCGTGCTGGCGGTGGCTCCGCGGCGCTAGGCGGTATCGGGTATCGGGCATCCCCCCGCACGGGTGTTCTGTCGCGGTTCGCGTCCGACACATCCACGTCAGGAAGCATCACCACCGAAGGAAATCCCCCCTGCGGGGGGATCTCCCAGGACGGTCAGGGGACCCGGGGCCGGTGTCGGGCTTGTCGCGCGATCCGACACCGCACGGGGGGATTTCCTTGGTTGGGGCAATCCCTAGTAGCTGCCGCCCAGCTTGCGGTGGTCCCAGCTGATGACCTGGGTGGGTTCGACCACCACCACCGTGTTCTTGTCGGCGAAGCGACCGAACATCGCCTCGAGCGCAGCGGGGTCGAGGTCGTCGGCGTCGACGTCGGGCATCGTGTAGCGAACCGACACCTTGCCGTAGAGGCGCAGCACCTCGTCGCGGTCCTCGACGAGGCGGGCCGTGCCCTTCACCATGACCCCTCGCAGCTCGGCGTAGTCCTCGCCGTCCTCGACCAGCACGCTCAGACGCGGGTCCCGCCGGAGGTTCACGATCTTCTGCGACTTCGTGAACGACCGGAAGACGATCCGCCCGTCCTCGACCACGAACCACATGGGCGCCAGGTGCGGGAAGCCGTCATGGCCGAGAGTCGCCACCGGCCGGGACCGCTGGGAGGCGAGTACGGCAGCGACCGCGTCGGGCGTCATGGAGATGTCGGGGCGGGCCATGGGAGCGCGGCTACGCCGCGGAACGGCCGGCCCCGACGGGCCGGCCGTCCGTGGGCGCGGCGCGTCCTAGGCGATGGCGAGGTCGTCGGGCCGATCGACGGGGGCCTCCCGGGCCAAGCGGTAGGAGGCCATCACGATGGCGATTCCCACTGCGCCGAAGCTCGCCGGCCACATCCAATCGGCCGCCCAATCGAACGCAGCAAACGTCCCCGTCACTGCGACGAGCACTCCTGCAGCAAGCAGCGGGACTGCGGAGGCTGCCCGACCGGCGAACCAGGGCGACAAGAGGGAGCCAGCGAAAGCCGCCGCCCCGAGAAGTGTCAGCGGAACCCTCAGGAAGTCACCGTTCGGAGGTGACGGGAACAAACCAGCAGCCAACGCAAACAAGAACGGAGCGAGGAAGAGCGCACCCGTGATGATGCCGCGCCGCATCGAGCCGTATCGCACTCCGAGCCCCGCCAGCGCCAACGCGATCGAGGCCACCACGAGGACGGTGACCGCAGCCAGGATCTCGTCCCAAGGATCGCGAACGGTGAGCGGCGTCTGCGCTCCGACCATCTCGAGCGCGGCTCTCGCCGCGAAGAGGACGGTGACCGAGCCGGCGGCCACCCCCGCCCAGCCGGCGGCTTTCGTGAATCTGGTTGGCACTGCTGCACCTCCGTGTGCTGCGGAGGCGAAGGCCCGACCGACGAGGTCGGAGCTGCCGAATTCGAAGAGGGCGTCGCGCTGGGCATCGGCCGGGTGCCGGCCCATCGCCACCAGGCGATCGACCTTCTCCCAGAGGTGGTCGGCGACCTCGTCGAGCGCCGATCGTCGATCGGGCATCCGGCCGAGCCGCTCGTCGAGCTCCGCAAGGTAGGCGTCGATCAGGGAGTCGCCGGCCACGGCGTGCCCCCGATCACCCGCCCAACCGCGGCCGAGAACTGGTCCCACGTTGCGCGTTCCTCACCGAGTGCCGACGTGCCTCGCTTGGTCAGCCGGTACGTCCGCCTCCGTCGTCCTTGCACCTCGGTCCAGTCGCTCGTCAGGTAACCGGCCTTCTCGAGCCGGTGGAGCGCCGGGTAGACCGTGCCCTCGGGGAGATCGAAGACCTCGTCGCTCCGTTCCCGGAGTGCCTCGATGGCCGCATACCCGTGCTTCGGCCCGTCGGCCATCACGGCGAGCAACAGGAGATCGAGATGCCCTTTCAGCGCCTGCCCACTCATGCCTAGGAATCCTATACCTAGAAAAACAAGGTGTCAAGGCTCGCCGTACCCTCCAGCCAATGCGGGTCACCGTCTGCCAACTCACCAACTACGGCGGCATCCTCCACGACGAGTGGGATGCGCTCGTCGACCACGTGCGCGACGAGGACGCCGACCTCCTCGTCCTGCCCGAGATGCCGTTCTCGCGGTGGCTGCCGGCCGACTTCACCGTCGTCGCCGAGCAGTGGGAGGACGCGGCCGACGAGGCGGCCGAGTGGCTCGCCGTCCTGCCGGCGTTCGCCCCGACCGCCGTGGTCGGCACCCGGCCCGTCTCCGACGACGCCGGCCGGCGCAACGCCGGGTTCCTCGTCGACGGGACCGCGACGGTCGACGTGCACGACAAGGCCCATCTGCCCGATGAGCCCGGCTTCTGGGAGCGACGGTGGTACGAGGCGGCCGACCCGTCGTTCCTGCCGTTCACCACCCAGGGCGCCTCGGTCGGAATGCTCATCTGCACGGAGTTGTGGGCCTTCGAGGAGGCCCGCGCCTACGGCCGGGCCGCCGTCGACCTCCTCGTGGTGCCGCGGGCGACCCCCCACGGGAGCCTGGAGCGCTGGCTGGCGGGGGGTCGGGCCGCCGCGGTCACGGCGGGCGCGTTCGTGGCCTCGTCGAACCTCTACCGAACACCCGGTGGCGTCGACCTCGGCGGGATGGGCTTCGTCGTCTCACCCGACGGTGACCTGCTGGGGGCGACCGACGCCGCCGACCCCTTCCTCACCGTCGACATCGACCTCGACGCCGCACGGGCGGCCAAGACGACCTACCCGCGCTACGTGTTCGGCTGATCGGCCGCTGGGGCGATCAGGCCGCCCGGGGTCGGTCGGAGCCGGCCGCCGCCTCGGCGAACGCCTGCTCGTCGAGCAGCCGGGCGCCGAGGGCGACGAGGGTGCGACCGACCCGATCACCGAGGGTCCGCCTGGACGGCGGAAGCCACTCGTCGATGGGATGGGGGTTGGTGGCGGCCCTGACGATCTCCGTCGTCCGAGCCCGGGCGAAGCCCTCGAGGTGATGGTCTTGCATGGTGGTTCTCCGGGATCAATCGGTGGTCTGGTCGGCGGGCCCGAGGAGGTACTCCCCCACGAGGCCCATGACGTCGGGCAGCAGGTCGGCGCGCAGCTCGTAGCGGGTGTCCTCCTTCGACTTCCCCGACACGAGTCGGGTCCGCACGAGGCCGGCCGCCCGCAGCGTCCGCAGGTGGTGGTGGGTGGTCGACTTGGCGAGGTCGAGGTACTCGACGAGCTCGCCGAGGGTGGCCCCGTCGACCTCCCGGAGGCGTCGCAGGATCCGCAGGCGCCGCTCGTCGCCGAGCGCCTTGAAGAGGTCGAGCATCCAGGAAGGGGGCGTGTCGGCGTCGGCGTCGACGGAGTCCTCGGAGATGGGGTGGATGATGTAGCGGCTCGACCCGAACAGGAAGAGCAGGTTCCACGGCCGAATGAGGGCGCTGGGGGCGAGGACGATCTCGGACACGCCTGCCTCGGCGTGGTAGGCGACCCCGTTCGTCACCGTCTCGATGAGCTGCTCGACCGGCATGCGTCGCTTGAGGAACCGGATGAGCTCGAGGGTGTGGCGCTGCTTGGGCTCGAACTCGGCGAGCTCATCGCCCAGCCGCTCCTGGACGGCCGAGAGGGCGCCCACGAGGCGGTCCTTCACCTCCGGGGCCGGGCCCAGTTCGACGTCCGGTCGATCGCACTCGTCACCGCACTCGGCGTGGTCGTGCCACGACTCCTCGACGATGGCACGCACGGCGTCGGGTGTCAGCCCGTCGAGATGGGTTGCGACGTCGCCGAGGTCGACGGCCGCGATCTCGTCGATGACGGGGATGAGGGCGGTCCAGGCGGCCCCGTAGCTGCGGTCCATCCAGGCGAGCTCGTCGTCGAGGCCCTCGACCCGCTCCCACAGCCGCCGAATCGTCGCTTCCTCGCTGTAGGTGTCCACCTCCTCGAGCTCGACGGTCCGCGCCCAGAAGGCCACGACGACCTCGATCACCGGCGAGGCGAGCTCGCGGACCGACATGGGCGTCGGCCCACTGCTGGGGAGGTTCCTGACGAGGGTCATGAGGCGTCCGTGCTCCGTCGTTGCGTTCGATCTACATCGAACAGTACCACATATGCCGTAGAAGTCAATGGGGATCGAGCCGATCGACGGGCCCGACTCCGGTGGCCCCGACCGGTCGCACCGGGCGTAGCCTCCCGGCCATGGCCGACACCATCGATCTCTTCATCGCCGGCGAGTTCACCCCGGGCACGGGGGACGACGCCTGGGACGTCACCTCGCCGGTCACCGGCGAGCACATCTACACGGTGCCCGCCGCCTCGCCCGCCGACATCGACCGGGCGGTCGCCGCCGCCCGGGAGGCGACCGAGACGATGCGCCACTGGTCGCCGTTCGAGCGGGCCGAGCTGTGCCTTCGCATCCACGAGCTGTGGCAGGAGCGGGTGCCCGAGGTGGCCCGGCGCCTCACCCTCGAGCAGGGAAAGCCCTACGCCGCCGAGGCGGTGGACGACATCGCCGAGTCGGGCGACTACTTCCACATCGCCGCGGAGGACGTGAAGCGGCTCGAGGGGTCGTTGCTGCCCACCACCGATCGCAACGTGCGCATGTTCACGGTCCATCGCCCGGTGGGCGTCTGGGCGAACATCACCCCGTGGAACTTCCCGGTGATGATCCCCATGGAGACGGTGGGCCCGGGGCTCGCCACCGGCAACGCCGTCATCGTCAAGCCGCCGCACTTCACCTCCTGGGCGCTCCTCACGATGGCCGAGGTCTTCGTGGAGGCAGGGGTGCCGCCCGGCGCCATCTCGATCATCCCCGGCGGGGCCGAGATCGGCGACCGACTCGTCACCCACGACGGCGTCGACGGCGTCTCCTTCACGGGCAGCAGCGAGACCGGCAAGAAGATCGCGGCGCGGATGGGCCTCAAGCGCTCCGTCATGGAGATGAGCGGCAACGGCCCCCTCATCGTCGCCGGTGACGCCCTGGTCGGCCGGGCGGCAGAGGCGGCCGTCTACGGCGCCTACTACAACGCCGGCCAGGTCTGCTGTGCGACCGAGCGGGTCATCGTGACCGAGGAGGTCCACGACGAGTTCGTGGAGGCGGCGGTGGCGGCCGCCCGCGAGGTCCGCCTCGGCGATCCCTTCGACGAGGCGACGACGATGGGACCGCTCAACAACGAGCCGACGGCCGCGAAGATGGACCGCCACCTCGCCGACGCCGTCGATCGGGGCGCCGAGGTCCTCGTCGGCGGTGGTCGGGCGTCCGGCTTCCCCACCGACCTCTACTACCAACTGACGGTGGTGGATCGGGTGCCAGAGGCGTCGGCGCTGTCCCAGGAGGAGTCGTTCGGTCCCGTCGTGCCCGTGCAGGTGGCCGCCGACGACGCGGAGGCCGTGGCGATCGCCAACCGCAGCAACCTCGGGTTGCAGGCCGCCGTCTTCACCGAGAGCCTGCGCCGGGCCTGGTGGTACGCCGACCGGATCCGCTCCGGCACGGTCATCGTGAACGACTCCACCGACTTCTGGGAGACGTTCCAGCCCTTCGGGGGCGCCGCCGGCACGGACACCGGATGGGGGCGCCAACAGATCGAGGACTTCACCGACCTCCAGACGATCGTCTTCAGCCTCGGCGAGGACTGAGGCGGTGGCCCCATGACCCTGCGCAGACGGGAGGCGATCGCCCTCTCCGTCCTCGCCATGATCATCGTGGCGGGCGCCGTCGGGTTCATGACCACCGAGGGGATGACGATCGGCGATGCGGTCTACTACACGTTCGTCACGATCACCACGGTGGGCTTCGCGGAACCCGATGGCGGGTTCTCGACGGGCGGACGGATCGTCGCCGTCGGCCTGATGGTCGGCGGCCTCGGTACGCTCGCCTTTGCCGCCTCGACGGGCCTGGAGCTCCTCCTCGACGAGGTCATCGGAGGCAACCTCAGCCGCCGGGCGGTGCAACGGAAGGTGAAACGCATGTCGGCACACGTCATCCTCTGCGGGTTCGGCCGGATCGGCCGCGAGGCCCACGCCCACCTCCGGACACTCGGTCGGGACATCGTCGTCATCGAGTCCGACCGCAAGCACGCCGAGCACGCCGAGCACCTCGGTGCCACGGTCATCGTCGGCGACGCCACCAGCGACGCGGCGCTGCGGGAGGCGGGCATCCTGCGGGCGAGCGTGCTGGTGGCCGCCGTCGCCAGCGACTCCGACAACATGGCGATCATCCTGAGTGCCCGGGCGATCGCGCCCGCCATCCGGGTCATCGCCCGCGCATCGGAGCCGGCGAACGAGAAGAAGCTGCGCCTGGCCGGGGCCGATCGGGTGGTGAGCCCCGTCACCGTCGGTGCCGAGCGGTTGGCGGCCATGGCCGCCGACGCCGACATCACCGACTACGTCGACCTCACGTTCGAGGGCGACCTCGTGGAGCTGCGCGTCGAGGAGTGCCGGCTCCCGGGCCGCTCACATCTCGTCGGACGACAGCTCGGCAACTCCGACATCCGCGAGGCGTCGGGCGCCATCGTCGTCGCCCTCCGCCACGCCGATGGCCGCGTCGAGCTGAACCCCGAGGCGTCGACCACCCTCACCGCCGACTCCACCCTCGTCGGGATCGGCACCGACGACCAACTCGCCGCCCTCCACCGTCTCGTCGAGGGATGACCCGACCCCACGTCACGATCCTCGGGATGCCGGGGTCGGGCAAGAGCACCCTCGCCGAGTGCCTCGCCGAGCGGGCGGGGCTCCCGCACCGCGACGGCGACGCAGCGCTGGTCGCCCGTCGGGGGGCTTCAGCGGCGACCGTGACGGCCGACGCCGGCGTGGACGCCCTCTGGGAACTCGAGCGATCGATCGCCCGCGAGCTGCTCACCGACGACGAACCGGCCATCGTGACCCCGGCCGCGTCGATCCTCGACGACGCCGACTCCCTGGTCCTCGTCCGACGGCGATCGTGGCTGGTGGCGGTGCTGGACGCCGACACCGCCCTGCTCGTGTCCCGCCGGGCCCGGTCCGACGACCGTCGGCCGATGTCGTCCGACGAGCTCGAGGCCCGGTGGGCCAGCCGGCGTCCTGCGGCCATCGCCGTCGCCGACGTCGTGCTCGACGCCTCCCTATCGGTGGACGAGCTCGCCGACCGGGTGGTGGCCACGATCCGGGCCTGCTGAAGCCCCGGAATGGGACGCCGGGCAGGTACGTTCGGATGGCCATGGACCCCCTCGACTACGTCCTCCTCGCCCTCCGGGTCTGGCTGGGCATCGTCATGCTCGCCCACGGGATCGGCCACGTGCGAAACCTCGACGGGACCGCCTCGTGGTTCGCCTCGGTCGGGTTCCGGGCGGCCCGCGCCCAGGCCACCGCCAGCGGGCTCGGGGAGCTCGCGATCGGCGCCGGTCTGATCCTCGGCCTCCTCACCGCCCCGGCGGCCGCCGGCCTCATCGCCACGATGACGATCGCCTTCTGGTCCATCCATCGCTTCGCGGGGTTCTTCGTCTACGCCCGACCCGACGAGGGCTACGAGTACGTCGCGACGCTGGCCGTCGTCGCCGCCGCGGTGGCGATCCTCGGGCCCGGGGCCATGTCGGTCGACGCCGTCCTCGGCCTCGACGAGGCCATCACTCCCGCCCTCGGGAGCCTGATCGCCCTGGTCGGGGTGGCGCTCGGCGCCGTGCAGCTCGCCCTCACGTGGCGGCGCCCCGACCCGGGGGCGTGACCGGTACGGTCGGCGGGTGACCCTGCCGATCCACGCCGCCCTCCCCGAGGTCCGCCGCCACCTGGCCGCCGACCGTCGAGTGGTCGTCGCCGCCCCGACCGGTTCCGGCAAGACGACCGGGCTCCCACCCGCCCTGCTCGACGAGCCGTGGGCCGAGGGCCGGGTCGTGCTGCTCGAGCCCCGGCGGGTCGCCGCCCGGGCCACCGCCCGGTACCTCGCCGGCGGTCTGGGCGAACGAGTCGGGGCCACGATCGGCCTCACGACCCGAGAGGACCGCCTCACCTCGGTCGCCACCCGCCTGGAGGTGGCGACCGAAGGCGTGCTGACCCGCCGCCTGCAGGCCGACGCCGGTCTCGACGGCGTCTCGGCCGTCGTCTTCGACGAGTTCCACGAGCGCTCGGCGGCCGCCGACCTCGCCCTCGCCATGGCCCTCGACGTGGCCGACCTGCGCGACGACCTGCGATTGGTGGTGATGTCGGCCACCCTCGAGACCGGCCGGGTGGCGGCGCTGCTTGGCGGCGCACCGGTGGTGACGAGCGACACCCGAGCCCATCCCGTGGAGATCGAGTACCGGCCGTCCGACACGCCGACCGAGCGCGCCGTCGCGGCTGCGGTTGCCCGCGAACTGGCCCGCCCCGGCGGCGACGTGTTGGCCTTCCTGCCCGGGGCGCGGGAGATCCGCCGGGTGGCCGAGGCGTTGGGCGAGCCCGACGGCGTCGTCGTCCTGCCGCTGTTCGGGGCGCTGTCACCCGACGAGCAGGACCGGGCGCTCCGCCCCGACCCCGCCGGTCGCCGACGCGTGGTGCTGGCCACCGACCTGGCGGAGACGTCGCTCACCATCGACGGGGTGACCGTCGTCGTCGACGGCGGTCGGCGCCGTTCGCCCCGATTCGATCCCCGCACGGGCATGGACCGGCTGGAGACGGTGCGCGTGTCGCGGGCGTCGGCCGACCAACGCGCCGGGCGGGCGGGACGGACCGCCCCGGGCCGGTGCATCCGGCTCTGGTCGGAGGCCGAACACCGCCGCCTCGAGGCGGCCACCCCGCCGGAGGTGACGGTGACCGACCCCACCGGCCTGGTCCTTGCCGCCGAGGCCTGGTCCGGCGGGCTGGACGGGCTCCGCCTCCTCGACCTCCCATCCCCTGCCGCCGTGGCGTACGCCCGGCGCACCCTGGCCGACCTCGGCGCCCTCGCCGACGGCGAGCTCACCGACGTGGGGCGACGCCTGCTCGGGATCCCCACCCATCCCCGGCTGGCGGCGATGCTCCTGGCCGCCGAGCCCGGCGTCCCCGCCGCCACCGCCGCCGCGGTGGCCGCGCTGTTGGAGGATCGCGACGTCCTCAGAGGCTCCGGGGGCCCGCCCTCCGCCGACCTGCGCGATCGCCTCGACGCGCTGGGGGGTCGACCCGCCCCACCGGGCCACCACGTGGCGCAGGGGGCCGTCCGGTCGGTGCGACGCGAGGCCGCCCGGCTGGGTCGCCTGGTCGGGGCATCGGGTGACCCCGATCCCGACCTGGCCGGCTCGCTCCTGGCGGTGGCCCACCCCGAGCGGGTCGCCGCCGCCCGGGGAACCGACACCTACACGACCGTCGGCGGCCGGGGCGGACGCCTGCCGTCCGGCGACCGACTGGCGGGAGCACCCTTCCTCGCCATCGGCGCCCTCGACGACCGCGGGGCCGATGCGCGGATCCTCCTGGCCGCCCCGATCGACGAGACGGTGGTCCGGTCACTCCCCGGCCGGCCGCCGGAGACGGAACGGGTCGTCGCATGGGACGGCGCCGACGTGGTGGCCGAGCGGCGCGAACGGGTCGGCGCCCTCGTGCTGGCCACGACCCCGGTGGAGCCGACCCCCGACGAGGCGGTCGAGGCCCTGGTTGCGGGGGTCCGGACCGAGGGCCCGGATCTGCTCCCGTGGGGAACGGCCACCCGGTCGCTCCGAGAGCGGGCCCAACTGCTGCACGACCGCCTCGGTGCACCCTGGCCCGACCTCTCCGACGAGGCATTGACGGCGACGCTCGAGGATTGGCTGGTCCCGTTCCTGGGGGGCGCCCGCCGACGCCGGGACCTCGCCCGGGTCGACCTCGGGACCGCCCTCCGGTCACGACTCGGCTGGGACCTCGCCCGCCGGGTCGATGACCTCGCCCCCACCCATCTCGAGGTGCCATCGGGCTCTCGGATCCGGCTCGACTATGGGGACGCAGGCGGGTTCCCGGTGCTGGCCGTGAAGCTGCAGGAGCTCTTCGGGGCAACGACGACGCCGACGATCGCCGACGGCCGGATCCCCGTCGTCGTCCACCTCCTCTCCCCGGCCGGCCGGCCCGTCCAGGTCACGACCGACCTGGCCGGCTTCTGGGACCGCGGCTACCCGGAGGTCCGCAAGGAGCTGCGGGGTCGCTATCCCAAGCACCCGTGGCCGGAGGACCCACGCACCGCCGAACCGACCCGACGCACCAAGCGCTGAGTCCTCGTCACCGGACGTGCCGACCCTGCGGTACCGTGCGGCCATGGGAGAGGAGCGCCAACCGGGGCTGCCGGGCATCGGCGACGAGCCGTTCCTGGCCGTCACCGAGGCTTCCCCCGCCCGCGCCCGGCGCACCTTGCGGGACCTCATCGAGACCGAGGGGGACCCCCGGGCGGTCGATGAGGCGCTCATCCCCGAGGATGGTCCCCGCCGCCTGGCCCTGGGTTTCCCCTCGGCGGCCCAACTCGCCCGATTCGTGGCCGGCTACCGCAGCCAACTCCTGGCCGACCTCGACCTCGGCCCGCTCGAGGTCGTGGCCGGCGGCACGAAGCCGAGCCGCCGGTACTACCACCTGGGTCGGTCGGTGACCCCCGACGTGGTGTTGCGCACGACCGACGACCGCCACGTCGTCGTGTCGGTGTCGGCCGGGTTGGCCGCTTCGACACACATGCCCCTCGTCGACGAGCTCGCCGTGCTCGGAGGGATCCTGGGCCCGGTCATCGGCGTGCTCGTCACCCCGGCCGCCCTCGACGAGCCGACCGCCGCCGCCATCTGGGCACACGTCGCCGAACTGCGCCAGCACCACGACGTGCACTGGATCCGCTACGGGATCTCGCTGGACCTGGCCGTCGACTGATCACCGCAGCAGGTCGACGGGGGTGAACTCGGCGGCCGCCGAGGCCGTCACCTCGACGCCGAACACCCCGAGGACCTCCACCGGGCGGGCGACCCGCACCACCACGACTCGGGCCGACCATGTCGGGTCCCGCCGACACTCACAGGCCACGAGCTCGACGCCGTTCGCCGTCGCCACCGCGGTCGCCACGGCCCCGGGGTCGGCGTCGCCACCGAAAGGGTGAAAGGTGATGGGGGCTGCGGCGAGGGCGGCGGCATCGGCGGCCCCCTGCGCCGCGGCACGGGCCACCCCCAGCTGGGCGATGGCGACGACGAGGCCCATCCCCACGATGGCGACGGGTAGGGCCAGACCGAGCACGAGCAGCGAGACCGACCCCCGGTCGGGGCCGGCGGTCACCGCTCCGACCGCATCGTCACCGTCCAGCCCAGCTCGATGGGGATGCCACCGACCATCCGGAACAGACGGTGGGGCAGCCGGACCGTGACCCGGACCGAACTGCCCACCCCCCGGGCACGGGACACCGAGATGGTGGCCCGTCCGGCCAGGGCGGTCGGCAACGCCGCCTCGGCGGCGTGCACGGCCGTGGCGACGTCGGGGCTCACGGCTGCCGCCCGGGCTCCTTCGCGGGCGGCGTGCACGGCGACGACCTGGGCCTGGGCAACCGCCGCCGTCTCGGCGACGATCGCGACCAGGACCAGGACGATCGGCAGCAGGAGGACCAGCTCGACGGACGCCGAGCCCCGCTCGGTCACCCGAAGACGGCTCCGAAGATGCCGACGAGGTTCGTGACCCAGGAGCCGATCGTCTCCCAGATGCTCGAAGTGCCCCCGCCGCGGATCCATTGGATCAGTGCCCAGGCGATGGCGGCCGCCACGAGCATGACGAGGACGTACTCGACGGTCCCCTGTCCGTCGTCGCGACGGAGTCGGTTGGCGATGGTGTGCATGGTGCTCCTCCGTGGGAGGCCGACGACCGGTCGGCAACGGGGGGAGTGCGGGTCTCATGGGAGGCCGGCGGGATCGGCGAGGTCGGCGAGGGTCGCCACGAGGGTGGGTGCCACGGTGAGGAGGAGGACGCCCGGGAGGACGAGGAGCGTCAACGGCAGCGCGAGGCGAACCCCCAGCGAGCGCGTGGAGGCCAGCGCCCGGGATCGGCTCTCGCGGTCCACCTCCCGCAAGTGGGCGGCCACCTCGGCGGCGACGGGGGCGCCGACCGCGGCGGCCCGGGCCAGTACCCGGAGCAGGGGCACCAACTCGGGATCGGCGCCATCGACGGCCGCCCCGATCCCGGCGTGACGGGCCCGGTGGGCCACCCTGCGGACGGCGACGGCCGAGACGGGATCGGCCTCGTCGGCGGCCAACTCGATCGCTCCCTCGACCGAGAGGCCGGCCCCGAGGCCGACGAGGACCAGTCGTCCGACGAGCGGCGCATCGACCCCGTTCGGTCGATGGCGGCGCCGGGGCCGCCGACCGAGCAGGACCACGACCGCCACCAGGGCCGCGGCGGTCATTGCGACCTCCGGGCCATGGCCCCGAGCACGGCCAGCCCGACGAGCACCAGGCCCAGGCCGATGCCGACGAGGGCGCCACCGCCGGGGAGGGCGAGCGCACGTCCGAGCGCGCCGTCTCCCAGCTGCCAGACAAGCAGCACCAGCGGGGCGACGGCGACGATGAGCGCCGAGGTGCGGGCCGGCGCAACGGCCGAGCGCAGCTCCCTGTCGAGCTCGAGGTCGTCCCGGAGCTGCGCCACGACGGCGTCGAGTACCGCCACGCCCGATCCCCCGTGGGTGGAGGCGGCCCGCAGCGAGGCGGCGACGAGCGGTCCGTGGCGACCGAAGGGGGCCGCCATCGCGTCGGCGACCTCGCTCATCGGGCGACCGAGCCGGGCCAGGCGGCCCGCTCGCCCCCACGAGGTGCGCGGGTCGGTGCCGAGCGTCGACCAGAGCGCCGCCCGCAGCGACGAGCCCGATCGCAGCTCGCCGGCGACGCCGGCGAGCATGGTGAGGCGCCCATCGGCCGGGGGACGGGGACGACGCCCGAACAGGAGGCCGAGGACGACCGTCGCCACGGCGGTGGGCAGAGGAGCCGTCCATGCCGCCACGAGGGCGAGGCCAACCGGGACCGGGACCCCCGCGGCGACGGCCACCGCGACGAGCGTCGGCCCGGTCACCGGTACACCTCCCGGTCATCCCCGTCCTCTGCTCCGACTTCGAGGATGGTGCGGACCACCCGCCCCTCCCGACCCCGCGTCACATGGACGACGAGGTCGATGGCGGCGCGGATCTGGCGCCGGATCGCCTCGGGCCGCAGGCGGAGGTCACCCGACAGCGCCAGGGTCTCCAGCCGCAGCAGCCCCTCGGCCGGACCGTTGGCGTGGAGGGTGGACATCGACCCGTCGTGGCCGGTGTTCAGTGCCCCGACGAGGTCGAGCGCCTCGGCACCCCGGACCTCGCCGACGATCAGTCGATCGGGCCGCAGGCGCAGTGCGGATCGGACCAGGTCGCGGACGGTGACCTCGCCGGCCCCCTCGATGTTTGCCGCGCGGGTCTGGAGGCGGACGACGTGGCCGGACAGGGCCAGTTCCGGGGCGTCCTCGATGCAGATGCTGCGCTCGTCGGGCGGGATGAGCCGCGAGAGGACGTTCAGCAGTGTCGTCTTGCCCGCACCGGTGCCACCCACGACCAGCAGGGTGCGCCGGGCGGCGACGGCGTCCGCGAGCAGGGTGGCGCCGTCGGTGCGGATGGACCCGGCGGCCACCACCGCGTCGAGGTCGGCGACGGCCGCGGTGAACCGGCGGATCGCCACCACCGGCCCGTCGACGGCGACCGGCGGGATGACGGCATGGAGTCGGCTGCCGTCGGGGAGGCGGGCGTCGACGGTGGGGGCGGCCCGATCCAATCGGAGACCGAGTGGGGTGATGACGCGCCCGACGGCGGCGAGTACCTCGTCGGCCGCCATGGCGAAGTCGGTGGCCTCGAGCCGGCCGGCCCGCTCGACGTGGACCCGGCCGGATCCGTCCACCAGCACATCGGACACCTCCGGTTCGCGCAGGAGGGCCTCGAGGGGGCCGAGGCCGAGCACCGAGTCGACGACGAACTGGACGTCGGCCTCGGTCGCCAGCGGTGACTCGTGGGCCAGCCCGCGTCGGGCGGCGGCCTCGACCGAGTGCCGGTCGAGTGGGGTGTCGGCCTCGACCACCCGCTGGACGACGCGCTCGACCAGGTTCACGACGCCACCGCCCACACCGACCGCCAAGCCCGCACCCATCGGCCCCCCGTCGACCGACCGCTCGCCACCGCCCGGGCGGTGCGCGGACCGAGGCGGGGCAGCACGACCCCGTCGACCGACGACGGGACGGGACCGAGCCCGGTTGGTTGCAGGACGTCGGCCGCGACGGGGGCGCCGAAGACCGGGGCGACGACGGTCGCCCGGCCGACGGTCGCGCCCACCCGCATCACGACGAACGGCCAACCACGGGCGAGATGCTCGACCAGATCCTCGACGGAACCCGGATCGGCGCCGCCCGACGGGAGGACGGCGATCCCCCGCCGCACCGGCGCGAGGTCGTCGGCGGTGGGACCTTCGGCGAGTACGTCGGCGACGCTGCGCCGACCCGGTAGGGGGGGCGCAGCCGGGTCGAGGTCCACGACGAGGGCGGTGCCGACCGACAGCGCCGCCCCCAGCGGGGCGACCACCGCCAGGAGGCCATCGTGGATGATGCGAAGTGTGAGAACGGGCACGGGGACTCCGGGTCGGTGCCCAGAACGTACGACGGACCCCGGCCGCCGGGTACCCCTTCACAAGCGGGCGGATCCCCGGCAGGATGAAGGGTCCGCCGATCGCCGAGCGGTAGGCTTCCAGGGACGTCAAGGAGGCCAGATGACCACGACCACCTCTCCCGACACGATGCTCTGGCGGGCGATCCTCGTCGGTGGGTTGTTCACCATCGCCATCGGCGCCGCCCTCACCTTCTGGCCGGACATCTCATTGCAGGTGATCGGCTGGTTGGTGGCGATCCAGTTCGTGCTGGTGGGGGCCGCGTTCCTGATCGGCCGGATCATCACCGGTGGCAGCACCGGCTCGGTCGTGCTCGGCATCGTGCTGGGTGCGCTCGGGATCATCATCGGCGTCTGGGCGTTCCGGAACCCCGATACCACCGTGGCGATCCTCACGTTCCTCGTCGGCGCGGGGTGGTTCATCGGCGGTGTCGTGGAGGCCATCGAGGCCACGGCGGACCGCGAGACGCCGGCCCGCGGGTGGGTGATCGCACTCGGCGTCATCTCGGCCCTGGCCGGTCTGGTCCTGTTGTTCTACCCGCTGGCTTCGGCGCTGGCGCTGGCCATCTTCACCGGCGTGCTCATGCTGGTGCTCGGGGTCGCCCGGGTGATCCAGGCGTTCCAGATCAAGGGGGCGCTGGGAGTCTGACCCGACGCCCGGCCCCCGGGGGCCGATGACCAACCCTCCGAAGCCGTCCCGCCACGGCGCCGACGGCGTGAGTAGCGTTCCCGCCATGACCGACGAGCACCAGGACCCCATCGAGGAGGACGACGACTACGTCGACCTCGAGGAGCCGGCCGATCCCGAGGGACGGCGCATCGAGACCGACGGGGGCGACCTGCCGAAGTTCGAGCCCTTGGTGCCACTCCAGCGGTGGGACACCGAGGAGGGGCCCGTGGTGGGTGTTCCCTGGGAGGGCGAACCCGTCCCGACGGCCGAAGAACGCGTCGCCTACGTCCGGGCGGCCATGGCGGCCGACGAGACCGCCGGCTGAGCCCGGCGGGGGCTCAGGCCTCCCGCCACTTGATCGAGCAGCCCATGGGCGGGCGCTGCGGCTCGGGCGCGGGCTCCCCCGCCAAGACCGCGTCGAGCGCCGCCCGCAGCTCGGCGCCGTCGTTCGGCTGGTCGTTGCCGGGGGTCGCGGCGTCCATCCGTCCCCGGTAGGCGAGGCGATGGTCGGCGTCGTAGACGAAGAAGTCGGGGGTGCACGCCGCCCGGTAGGCACGGCCGACGGACTGGTCGACGTCGATGAGGTAGGGGAAGCTGAAGCCTGCCCGCTCGGCCTGGTCGGCGAGATCCGCCGGCGAGTCGTCGGGGGACCGGTCGGCGTCGTTGCTCATGACGCCGAAGGCGACCACCCCCCGCTCCTCGTACTCGGCCACCAGTTCGGCGAGCGGCCGCTCGACGTGCTTCACGTACGGGCAGTGGTTGCAGAGGAACATCACCAGTGCCGGGGATCCGGCGTGGTCGGACAGCCGATGCCGGGTGCCCGTGAGGTCGGAGAGCTCGAAATCGGGGGCGGGCGTGCCGAGCTCGACCATGGTGGATTCGACGGCCATGTGGGGGCTCCTGGGGTCGCTCAGGACTCGACGGTACCGGCGCCTCCGAGTTGGCGGCGAGCGTTGCGCTCGTCGGCCTCGAGGATCCGGTTGGCGATGTCGAGCTGCGACCGCTCCTCGCGCATGAGGCGCTCGCGGGCCTCGAGCTCGGCCATGCGGAGCTCGTGGCGGTGGTCCATGAGGTGGCGAGCCGAGAGCGTGCCGCCGCCGATCAGCAGGACCAACCCCAGGATCCAGGGGAACCACGCGGCACCGCCCACGATCGCCACGAGGGGGATCATCATGACGATGGCCACGATGGCGATGGGGATCATGCGGTCGTCCCGGCCCTGCCTGCGGCCCCCGGGCGAGTCCTCGGCCATGTTCCCGAGACTACCGATGTCGCGGCCAGCCATACTGGGGACATGCGCGCCGCTGCCTTCTTCGACCTCGACAAGACCGTCATCGCCAAGTCCTCCACGCTGGCCTTCGGACGGCCGCTCTTCAACGCCGGGTTCGTGAACCGGCGGACGTTGGCCAAGGCCCTCCTCGCCCAGCTGACCTACACCACGTTCGGCGCCGATCACGACCAGATGGAGCTGGTGCGCCATCAGATGCTCGAGCTGACCCGGGGCTGGGACGCCGAGGAGCTGCGCCGCATCGCCGCCGAGAGCGTCGAAGACGTGGTGGCGCCACTCGTGTACCAGGAGGCGCTGGAGCTGATCGGCCACCACCGCGAGTCGGGACGCGAGGTCGTACTGGTGTCGTCCAGCCCCGAAGAGATCGTTCGTCCCCTCGCCGGCTACCTCGGCGGCATCGACGAGGTGATCGCCACCCGCTCGACGGTGGGGCCCGACGGCCGCTACACCGGGGAGTTGGAGTTCTACGCCTACGGAGAGGGCAAGGTGGACGCCGTCACGGAGCTCGCCGAGCGCGACGGGTTCGACCTCACCGCCTCCTTCGCCTACTCCGATTCGGTCACCGACCTGCCACTGCTGCGGGCGGTCGGGAACCCGGTGGCGGTCAACCCCGACCGAGAGCTGCGCGCGGTGGCCGAGGCCGAGGGATGGGAGATCCGCTACTTCGTGCGCCCGGTCGATCTCGAGGGGGGCCTCTCGCGCCGCCAGGCGTCGACCTCGGCGGCCGTGGCCACCGCCGCGGTGGCGGTGGCAGTCGGCGCGTGGCTGTGGAGCCGCCGCCGCTGACCGGCCCACCGGTCACCCGCCACCGCCGGATCGTCGGGCGACGGCCAGACACCTGAGGCACCCTTGACAATTGGTCGGCGTTCGCCGACCATACCGGAATGACCGACCGTTCTCCGGGCTACGACCTCGACGACGAACTCCGCCTCGACGACGCCGCCCAGTATCGCGCCCTCTTCGAGCCGACCCGCATGGAGATCGTGCGTCTGCTGGGCCAGCAGGCCGCCACCGTCAGCCAACTCGCCAACGCCCTCGAGCGCCCGAAGGGCACGATCGGCCACCATGTCGACACCCTCGCCGACGCGGGGCTCGTGCGGGTCGTTCGGACCGAACGGGTCCGGGCGATCGAGGCCAAGTACTGGGGGCGCACTGCCCGCACCTTCGTCTACGGCGGCTTCGACGGCCCGGGGGTCACCATCCCCTCCCCCGTCGCCACCGCCGCCGAGGAGTACGCCACCGCGGGCACGGTGGGGATGGCTTCCCTTCGCCACGCCCAGATCCCCGAGGAGCGGGCCCGGGAGTGGACCGAGCGGCTGGCCTCCCTCGCCGCCGAGTTCGCCTCCGAGCCCCTCGCCGGCACCGCGACCTTCGGGCTCGTCCTCGCCCTGTACGAGACCGATCGGCCGACGTTCCCCGCCGAGGTACCGGCCGATGTCGACGCCGGCGAGGAGGCCCGATGACCGCGCCGGAGACCCGATCGCGGCTCGGGACCGGCTACGCCAAGCTCTGGACCGCCTCGGTCGTCTCCAACCTCGGGGACGGGGTCGCCACCGTGGCCTGGCCGTGGCTCGCCTCGGCCGTCACCCGCGATCCCGTGCTGCTGAGCCTCACCATCGTCGCCAACCGGCTCCCGTGGCTGCTGTTCTCGCTCCCGGCCGGGGTGCTGACCGACCGGCTCGACCGGCGAAGGACCATGGTCTGGATGGACGTCGTCCGCGCCGTGCTCGTGGCCGGGGTCGCCTGGGCCATCGGCGTTGGCGCCGACTCGCTGTCCGACCCCGCCCTCGTCGGCGACGAGACCTTCCTGCCGCCTCCCGGCCAGGGCTGGTGGCTCGCCCTCCTCTACGGGTCGGCGCTGGCGGTCGGGGCCGCCGAGGTGCTGCGCGACAACGCCGCCCAGACGATCATGCCCCGCCTCGTCCCCGCCTCCCTGCTCGAGCGGGCCAACGGTCGACTGTGGGGGGCCGAGATGGTCATGAACAGCTTCGCCGGCCCGCCACTCGGGGGATGGCTGGTCGCACTGGCCTTCGCGGCGCCGTTCTGGTTCGACGCCGGCACCTTCGCCCTGGCGGCGGTGCTCGTGGCATCGATCGGCGGCACCTTCGGACCGGCCGAGAGGACCGGCCCACCCCCCGCCCGTCGGTTCTGGGGCGAGCTGCGCGACGGGTTCCGGTGGCTGTGGCAGCACCGGCTCCTGCGGACACTGGCGATCGTGCTCGGGATCCTCAACGCTGCCCTCGCCCTGTCGTTCGCCACGCTCGTGCTCTTCGCCCAGGAGGTCCTCGCCCTGGACGCCACCCTCTTCGGCACCCTGCTGACCGCGGGCGCGGCCGGCGGCGTCGTCGGGTCCTTCGCCGCCGCCCGGATCTCGAAGGCCCTGGGCCCGGGGACGAGCCTGACCATCGTCATGGTCGGTGGTATCGGGGCGATGGCGGGCATCGGCCTGACCAGCAACTGGCTGGTGGTCTGGGCGATGTTCTTCGCGTCGTCGCTCCTCGGCGTGCTCTGGAACGTCATCACGGTGTCGCTCCGCCAGGAGATCATCCCAGATGCCCTCCTGGGCCGGGTCAACTCGGTGTACCGCTTCTTCGGCTGGGGCATGATGCCCCTTGGCTCCCTGACCGGCGGGGCGATCGTGGCGGTGGTCGAGCCGGTCGCCGGACGGGAATGGGCGCTGCGGGCGCCGTTCCTGTTCGCCGCCGGGCTGTTCGTGGCGATGACGGTGGTCGCCGCTCCCCGGCTGACGACCGCGCGCATCGAGGCGGCGCGGGCAGGGCACGGCACCTGAGTCGTACACTCCGGCGCCGGACGCCGCCGAGGCGACCCCCGGGGCCGCATCCGACTCCCCCTTCCGAGGCCATGCGAGCCACCGCCCACCCGAACCCGCCACCGAACGATTAGGAGCCTCCCCGTGGCCGTCCCCGTCCCGCGGGCGTCGGTCAGGCCCCGACTGCCGATCGTCGCCGGCCTGCTGTTCGTCGACCTGCTCGGATTTTCGGCGCTCATCCCGATCCTCCCCCGCCTCCGGGACGCCCTCGGGGTCGGGGAGGCCGCCATCGGGGTGCTCGTGGCGGCGATGCCCCTCGGGACCGCCCTGGCGACCCTGCCCATGGGGCGGATCACCGAACTCGTCGGCCCCCGCCGGGTGACGATCTCGGGGGCCGTCGCGGTGGGCATCGCCTTCCTCGCGTTCGGGACGCTCACCGTGTACCCGTGGCTGCTCGGCGCCCGCCTGCTGCAGGGCGTTGCCTCGGCTGCCCTCTGGGTGGCGGGTCCCGCCTGGGTGGCGCTCGGCGACCCGGCCGGTCGCGCCCGCAGGCTGGCGACGACCACCGGGGCCGGCATGGCCGGCACCATCGTGGGCGCCGGGCTCGGCGGCATCATGGCGGACCGGGTGGGTCTGTTCTCGGCCTTCGTGGCGCTCGGCGTCGCCGCGCTCGTCGGCGCCGCCATCGCGCTCGTGGCAACCAGTCGGCCGACCGGCACCGGCCCCCCGACCACCCGGCTGCTCGAGTCCCTGTCGCTGGGCTTCCGCTCGGTCCGGTTCCGCACCGGGGCGGCCACCACCCTGCTCGCGGCGGGAATCGGTGCCTCGGAGGCGGCGCTCCTGGCCCTCGCGCTCGGCGACCTCGGCTACCGGGAGGCGGAGCTCGGGTTGTGGCTGTCGATCGCCGGCGTGTCGCTGGTGGTCGGCCAGGTCAGCGGGCCCCGGGTGGCCGCCCGGATCGGGACCGCCGCCACCCTCGTCGCCGCCGGCCTCGGCGCGTCGGCGCTCGCCCTCACCGTGGCGATCCGCCCGACGACGGTCCCGATCCTCGTCATGCTGGTCGGGTTGCCCCTGCTCACCGGTTGGATGTACGGGCTCTCGCTCGACCTGCTGGCGAGTGGCGCCGAGGAGGCAGGGACGAGCGCGGCGATCGGGATCTCGTACTGGAACCTCGCCTGGGCGGTCGGCGCCACGATCGGGCCGGTCGCCATCACCGCCGTGCTCGAGGCGGGCGGCATCAGCCCGGCCGTCGCCGTCGTGGTCGCCGCCGGGCTCGCCGTGGCGCTCGTCGCCCGGAGCGGTCGGACGGGCCCGCCGCTACCCTCTCGCCATCCCCGAGACACCCAGCGCTGAGGTCCCCATGTCCGCACCCCGAACCCTCTTCGAGAAGGTGTGGGACGACCACGTCGTCCGCGAGGCCGAGGGCGAGCCGACCCTGCTCTACATCGACCTCCACCTCGTCCACGAGGTCACCTCACCCCAGGCATTCGACGCCCTCCGCCTCGCCGGCCGCACCGTGCGACGCCCCGACTTGACGATGTCGACGATCGACCACGGCGTCCCCACCACCGGACTCGAGGCGGGCATCACCGACCCCCTCTCGAAGCGGCAGATCGACACCCTGGTGGCCAACTGCGAGGAGTTCGGGATCACGCTGTTCGGTCTCGACGACCCCCGACGGGGCATCGTCCACGTGATCGGCCCCGAACAAGGCGTCACCCAACCCGGCATGACGATCGTGTGCGGCGACTCCCACACGGCCACCCACGGCGCCTTCGGGGCACTGGCGTTCGGCATCGGCACCTCCGAGGTCGAGCACGTGCTCGCCACCCAGACCCTTCCCCAGTCCCGGCCGAGGACCATGGCCGTGACGGTCGACGGCGAGCTGCCACCGGGGGTCACCGCCAAGGACGTCATCCTCGGCGTCATCGCCCGCATCGGCACCGCCGGGGCCACCGGCCACGTCATCGAGTACCGGGGCTCCACCATCGAGTCGCTCTCGATGGAAGGCCGGATGACCATCTGCAACATGTCCATCGAGGCGGGGGCCCGGGCAGGGCTGATCGCCCCGGACGAGACCACGTTCCAATGGCTGCGGGGCCGCCCCTTCGCCCCGACGGGGAACGAGTGGGACGAGGCGGTGACCTACTGGTCGTCGCTGCGCACCGACGAGGGCGCCACGTTCGACACCGAGTTGGTCATCGATGCCGCCGACCTCGAGCCGTACGTCTCCTGGGGCACCAACCCCGGCCAGACCCTCCCGATCTCGGCCTCGGTGCCGGGACCGCTCGACGTCGACGACCCGGTCGAGCGCGACGCGCTCGAGCGGGCGCTCGCCTACATGGACCTCGAGGCGGGGACCCCCCTCACCGAGATCGCCATCGACCGGGTCTTCCTCGGGTCCTGCACCAACGCCCGGATCGAGGACCTGCGGGCAGCCGCCAAGGTGATCGCCGGCCGCCGTGTCGCCGACGGCGTGGCCGCCATGGTCGTGCCCGGCTCCGGCCTCGTGAAGCTGCAGGCCGAGGAGGAGGGCCTCGACCTGGTCTTCAAGGACGCCGGGTTCGAGTGGCGGGACGCCGGCTGCTCGATGTGCCTCGGCATGAACCCCGACATCCTCCAGCCCGGTGAGCGCTGCGCCTCCACCTCCAACCGCAACTT
>JBFLKR010000154.1:0-4902 GCA_040883295.1 Acidimicrobiia bacterium | reverse complement strand
CGTGGGCGTGGCTGGCGGTCCTGCCCCTGGCTCTGCTGGCGTCGTGGGCGGTGTCGCGCCGCTTCGCCCCGGAGACCATGGGCAGCGGCATCGCCGAGACCATCGAGGACCTCATCCTGCGCAATGGGCGGATGCGGTGGCAGATCATCCCCACCAAGCTCGTCGCCACCGCCCTCACCATCGGTGGCGGCGGCTCGGGCGGCCGCGAGGGCCCGGTGGTCCAGTTGGGCGGCACGATCGGGTCGGTCGTGGCCCGCCGGTTCGGCCTCGGGGAGGACATGGTGCGGAGCCTCGTGGCGGCGGGGGCCGGTGCCGGCATCGGCGCCTCGTTCAACGCCCCGATCGCCGGGATGCTCTTCGCCCTCGAGGTGATCCTCGGCACCTTCTCGGTGCGCCATCTGTCGTCCGTCGTGGTGGCCTCGGTCACCGCCGCAGTCACCACCGAGAGCCTCGTCGGTGACGAGGCGATCCTCTCGGCCCGCCCGTACACCCTCGGCGATCCCCGGGAGCTGTTCCTCTACGCCGGGCTGGCGGTCGTGATCATCGTCGTCGCCATCGGCTTCCTCCGCCTCGTCGATCTCTCCGAGAACCTCGGCGAGCGCTTCGGCTCCTGGCTGCGGCCCGTGGGCATGGGTCTCGCCGTCGGCGCCGTCGCCCTCGTCGAGCTGGTCGTGATCGGGGGTGAGCAGCCGCTCGTGCTGCGGTCTGGCCAGGAGTTGCTGGGGAACTTCATCACGGCCAACGCCGACACCATCTTCGGGTTCGCCTGGTGGGCGATCGCCGGCCTCGCCGCCTTCAAGATCGTGGCCTCGACCCTGACCCACGCCTCGGGTGGGTCGGCCGGCCTCTTCATGCCCAGCCTCTTCATCGGCGGCGCCATCGGCGTGGCCTTCGGTGAGGCCCTCTCGGAGCTGTGGACCGTCTCGGCCCTCGAGCCCGGCGCATTCGCGGTGGTCGGGATGGCGACGATGTTCGCCGCGGTGGGGCGAGCACCCCTGACGTCCATCCTGATCGTCTTCGAGATCACCGGCTCCCGCAACTACGGGCTCGTGCTGCCCCTGATGTTCTCTGCCGCCCTGGCGACCTTCATCGCCGAGCGGTTCCATCCCGAGTCGCTCTACACCGGCGCCCTCGCCCGCCGCGGGATCAAGATCCCACGGGCCGGTGAGATCGACCTGCTCGACACGGTCTCGGTGGGGTCGGTCATGACCACGAGCCCGATGCGGGTGCGCGACACCACCCCGCTCGGCACGGTCAAGGCCGAGCTCGACAAGCGGCGATCCCACGGGGCACCGGTGGTCGACGACGGCGGCCGCCTGGTCGGCATCGTGACCCTCACCGACATCGCCAAGGCCCATGACGACGCCATGCCGGCGGCCGGGGCGATGACCCCCCGACCGGCGACGGTCACCCCCGACACCCCCGTGTCGGCGGCGCTCGAGCGCATGGCGGCCCTCGGGATCGGACGCCTGCCCGTGGTCGCCGTCGACGACCCGAACCGCCTCGTCGGGCTCTTCCGGCGGGAGGACGCCGTCAATGCCTACCACCAGGCACTGGGGTCGTCGACCGCCGGCGAGTTGCACCGCAGTCGTCTCCGGATGCGTACCGAGCCGGGGGTGCACTACTACGAGTTCCGAGTGCCCCCGGGGTCGTTCGCCGACCGGCGCACCGTGAAGGAGGTGGCCTGGCCGGAGGGATCCACGCTCGTCTCCATCCGACGGGGCACCATGGTCCTCGTCCCCTCCGGCACCACCGAACTGTTCGCCGGCGACGTCGTGACCGCCTTCGGCAGCGAGGGCTCGGAACGCCGCCTCATCGAGCGGCTCAACGCCGGCGCCGACGAGCCGACCGCCGAGTACACCATCGAGGTACCCCTGGTCCCGCCGCCCCCGGACGGCGTAGCCTTCGAGCAGCCACGGGAGGAACCATGAACGAGGACGACACGCCCATCGACGAGACAGAGGAACCGCCGGGCGGCGACGCGAGCACCGAGGCGGAGGAACCGACCCACGAGGCCGACGACGAGTGGTCGGCCGCCGGTCAGCAGATCCGCGCCCTCGGCTCGGCCGTCCGCAGCCACTACGAGGCCCCGGGCGAGGGCGAGGAGCCGGGCCCCAGCCCCGACGAGCTCCGCGAGGCCGCCCGCGCCTTCGGTCGCGGCCTCGGGCGCTTCTTCGGGGCCATCGGCGATGCCGCCCGCGACCCCGAGGTGAAGGAGCAGGCCTCCCGCGCCGGGACGTCGATGCTCAACGCCCTGGGCGCCACCTTCGACCAGCTCGGCAAGGAGGCCTCCGAGGCCTTCAGCAAGGCTCGGGACGGGCAGGACGAGGGCGAGGAGGACGACCTCGCGGCTGCCGCCCAGCGGGAGCTCGACGACGCCGACCTGCTCGAGGAGTTGAAGACCGACCTCGCCGAGGACGAGGACCCGGGCACCACGTAGTGGAGTCGATCGAGCTCGAGGTCGAGACCGGGGGTTCGCCCACCGTCGCCGACCTCACCGACCGCGTCCGCTCGTTCTGCCACGATCGGGGGGACGGGCTGGTGTCGGTGTTCGTGCCCCATGCCACGGCGGGGGTGGCGATCATCGAGACCGGTGCCGGCAGCGACACCGACCTGCTGGCGGCGATCGACGACGTCCTCCCGGCCGACCGGGGGCGCTGGCGTCACGAGCACGGTGCACCCGGCCACGGGCGTGACCACGTCCTCCCGGCCTTCGTGTCCCCGAGCCTCACCGTCCCGGTCCTCGGCGGTCGGCCCGCCCTCGGCACCTGGCAGTCGATCGTGCTCGTCGACACCAACATCGACAACCGCCATCGGCGGGTCCGGCTCTCGTTCCTGGCCGGATGACCGGGCCGATCGTCGACCCCGACGAGGTGGCCGAGCGGCTCGGCGATCCGACCCTGCGGGTCGTCGACGTCCGGTGGTACCTCAGTGCCCCGACCCTCGGCGCGGTGCGTTACGCAGAGGGCCACGTCCCCGGGGCGGTGTTCCTCGACCTCGATGACGACCTGTCCGACACCTCGGTGCCGGACGCGGGCCGTCACCCGCTACCGGACCGACAGGCGCTGGCGACCCGCTTGGGCGAGGTCGGCATCGGCAGCGGGCACGACGTGGTGGCCTACGACGACGCGGCGGGGTCCATCGCCGCCCGGCTCTGGTGGTTGCTGCGGTGGCTGGGCCACGAGCGGGTCGCCGTCCTCGACGGTGGGTGGCCGGCGTGGGTGCGGGCAGGCCACCCCGTGAGCCGCGTCGTGCCCGACCACCCGCCGGCCCTGTTCGCCATCTCCGACCCGCTGACGACGACGGTGGGACGCACCGACGTCGCCGATCGGGGCGACACGGTTCTGGTGGACGCCCGGGCGCCGGAGCGGTTCCGGGGCGAGGTCGAACCCGTGGACCCGGTGCCGGGTCACATCCCCGGGGCGGTGAACGTGCCGACGGGCGCCGTCGTGGGCGCCGACGGCCGGTTCCTCGCCCCCGAGGCGCTGGCCGATCGGCTGGCACCGGTGATCGGCCAGCGACCGGCGATCGCTTCCTGCGGTTCAGGGGTCACGGCGTGCGCGGTGATCCTCGGCGCCGTGGCCGCCGGGCTCCCGGAGCCGGCGCTCTACCCGGGGTCGTACTCGGAGTGGTCCACGGCGGGGTTGCCGGTGGAGCGGGCGTAGGGACGACCCCTACGGGCCGCGGGGATCGACCGGGTACGTCCGGCCCAGCGGGGAGGTCCAGACGATGGTGCCGTCGGGGTCGATGACGTAGCTCCAGCGGCCTCCGTGCCTGCCCCGATGATGGAAGCGGCAGAGCGGGACCAGGTTGTCGACCCGCGTGGGGCCACCGACGGCGTGCGGGACCCGATGGTCCAGGTCGGAGCGCCTCGCCGGCATGCGGCAGCCGGGGAAGCAGCAGCGGGGACGGCGGTGGTGGACGGCGCGCCGCTGGGCAGCCGACGGAGTCCGGGCGGTGACCTCGACGGATGCATCGGCGTCATGGACCTTCACCCGCAGACGACCCGAGTCGTCTGCCTCGAGGGCCTTGCGGGCGATCTCGGCGATGGTCGGGCCCCAGCCGGGGATCTCGGCGGGCCGATCGGCGAGACCGATGAGGGTCTCGAGGTCGACCGTGACGTCGACCCGACCGGTGGCGCCGTCGGAGCGGAGGTGGTGGCAACGGCCTGACAGGAGATCGAGCATGACATCGACCCGCTTCTGCTCCATGGTGCGGTCGTCGCCGAGTCGTCGGGCCAGGGCGTCGATGTGGCCCATGGCGGCGTGGAGCCGGTCGGCGGGCAACCGGTCGGCGTGGAGGAAGCCGGTGCCATCGTGGTTGGCGATGGCGGCCACCGAGCGGTCCTCCACCGAGCGGCGGTACCGATCGGCGGCGCCGTCGGGGTCGTGGGCGAGGCAGAGCCGCCGGATCAGGGCAGCCAGCTTGCCGGTGGTGAGGGAGGACGCGTTCTCGAGCACCACCGCGGCCAGCTCGGCGGCGGTGGCATCGTCGAGGTGTTCGAGGCCCTCCACGATGATGCGGGCCCTGAGCCAGTCGATCTCGCCGGCACACAAGGCCCCGAACACGTTGGGGAGGCGTTCCAGACCGAACGCCAGGTCGACCTCGGCCTCGGACTTGCGGCGCGTGAGGGTGAGCGCACAGGCCACCTCGAGGGCGTCGAACTCGCCGGGCTCGTCCATCGCGCCGGCGCGGCGACACACATCCACGATGTCGGCAGCTCGCTCGGCCATCAAGTGGTTGATGAGGCGCTGACGGGCCTGGAGGAGCATGACCGCTTCGGCATCCGACAGTTCACGACGGTCGACCGAGAACGTTGCGAACGACAGCAACGCGGCGTGGAGATCGGCCCAGGACTCCGGCCCGGGCAACTCGGTTCCGATGGGCGCTTCCTCGCAGATG
>JBFLKR010000153.1:0-8895 GCA_040883295.1 Acidimicrobiia bacterium | reverse complement strand
GTGGCGACCGTCCCCAGGGACATCGCCTCGATTCGGAGACGCTCCGGCGTCCCGCGGACCTCGAGGGCCACCCCGACGCCTGCCTTGACCAGGGGGAACGGGTCGGGGTAGGCGTCGGTCGACCAGGTGGTGGCCGGGTCGCCATCGATGAGGTTGGCGAGGTCTCGGTCGCCCTCGATGCCATCGCCGAGCGGGTCGAACGACTCGACGGAGATCACCGAGATCGCTCCGGCCTCGGTCGTCGACGAGGCGGCGTCGGGGACCACGATGGGGTCGGGGGCCAGCGTCGTACCGATCGCGATGAGGATCGCGGCGGCACCGAGGAGGGCGGCCGCCACCCACCAGGAGCGACGGCCCGGGCCGGTCGGTGCCGCCTGGCGGGTGGGGGCGGGCACCGAGCTGAACCGCTCGGCGAGCCCTTCGGCGTCGAGCGACCCGTTGCGGGCGGTGGCGAAGACCACGTCGAGCTCGGTCGACAGCCCGTCGATCACCTCCGATGCCGGGACCGAGCCCGCCGGACGGCCGGTCAAGGCCTCCTCCAGTACGGCGGCCAGGGCGCGGACGTCCGCCTCGGCGGACGACGTGACCGCGGCGCGACCGAAGGCGGCCAGCTTGGCGGGGTGGGCGGCGGAGAAGAAGACCGCACCGGCGTCGATCGAGCCGTGGGCGACGCCCACCCCGTGCAGGGCGGCCAGTCCCCGGGCGAGGCCCTCGGCATTCGGGAGGAAGGCCGAGAGCTCCACGCCGAGCCCGGCCTCCCCCCGGTCGGCCAGGCGGATGCCGCCCGGCCACTCGGAGACCGAGTAGGCGCCGTCGGCGAGGTCGTCGACCTCGTAGACGCGGGCAACGTGCTGGTGGGTCACCCCGGCCGCGGCGCGGGTGTGCTCGACGAACCGCGTCCGCCGCGCCGCCGACGACTCGGGTCCGAGGACCCGCACGAGCACCGGTCGGTCGAGTTGGGCATCGGTCGCCAGCCATTCCTCGATGTCGCCGTCCCGTCCGATGCGGACCTCGAGTCGGTACCGGTCGGGGAGGGGCGGTGGCATCAGCAGGCCCGGGCGAGCACGGCCAGCGATCCCCTCGAGACGGTGAACCCCTCCGAGCGATAGAGGGCGGCGGCCGCGGCGTTGTCGGGTTGCGTGTTGAGGATGATCCGCGTCGCGCCCTGGCCGGCCGCCCACCGACAGGCGGCCCGGACGAGGTCGCGGCCGAATCCCCGTCCCCGGTCGGCGGGGTCGACGGCGAGTCGTTGCAGGTAGCCGGTGCTCACGGCGGCGCCGACGATGACGAATCCGGTGAGCCGGTCGGCGTCGCGGGTGGCGAGGAACACCGAGCGAGGGGTCGATCGACGGGCCTCGGCCAGCCCGAGCGGCCCCATCCGCCAGTCCTCGTCGAAGGCCGCGTCGTCGACGGCGATCGCCGCCTGCCAGTCGTCGGCGTCGCCGACGACGACCTCGCGGGCGGGCTCGGGGACCGTTCGGAGCAGGTCTCGGACGAACACGTCGAGTTCGATGGCAGGTGCGAACCCGGCGGCCAGCCACACCCGTTGGGAGGAGACGTCGAGTGGTGGTGTGAGGACCCGGCTGGCCCCGGCCTCACAGAGCCAGACGGCGCATTCGACGAGGAAGGCGGCCGACCCACGGACGAGGCGGAGGGCGGCGTCGTCCGAGGTCTCGTTCCAGGGTCGGGCGGTGGCCCGACCCCAGCCCGACCGGAGCCCGACCTCGCCCGGCCACTGGCCTTTCACGCGCATGGGAGGGAGGCTACGGGCGGCTCTGGTGAATGCCGAGCCACGGAACCGCGGAACCACGAAACTCGATGTCCCGCAGCGTCGGCGGCGCCCGGTGGCGCGGGTTCCGCGGTCCCCCGGTTCCGCGGTTCGAGTGCCGAGCCGTAGGCTCGGCCCCGGCTCAGACGGCGAGGAGGCCCTTCTGTTCGGCCTTCACCCGCAGGTCGTGGGGGCTGGTGGCTGCCGCCAGCGCCGTCTGGAAGGTGATCTGGCCCGCTTCGAACAGTTTGAGGATCGCCTGGTCGAAGGTCTGCATGCCGTAGAACTCCGACTCGGCCATGACCTCGAGGAGGTTCATCGACTGCTCGGGGTCGACGATGCGGTCGAAGATCCGGCCGTTGTTGATGAGCACCTCGGCGGCCACGACCCGGCCCCCGTCGATCCGTTCGAGGAGTCGCTGGGAGATGACGGCTCGCAGCGTGGCGGCGAGCATCATCCGGATCTGGCGTTCCTGGTGGGGAGGGAACATGTCGAGGATGCGGTTGACCGTCTCCGGGGCGTCGATGGTGTGCATCGTCGAGAGCACGAGGTGGCCGGTCTCGGCGGCGCGCATGGCGGCGCGCATGGTCTCCGGGTCGCGCATCTCGCCGATGAGCAGGACATCGGGGTCCTGGCGCAGCGCCCGGCGGATGGCCTCGTTGAAGTCGATCGTGTCCATCCCGATCTCGCGTTGGGAGACGATCGAGTTCTTGTCCCGGTGGAGCACCTCGATCGGGTCCTCGATCGTGATGATGTTCAGGCGCCGCTGGGCGTTCATGTAGTCGAGCATCGACGCGAGCGTGGTGGTCTTGCCCGAGCCCGTCGGGCCGGTGACGAGCACGAGGCCGCGGGGCTCATGGGAGAGGCGTTCGAGAATGGGTGGGAGGGCGAGTTCGTCGAACGTGAAGGTGACCGGCAGGACCCGCCGCAGCACGAGGCTCACCGACCCGCGCTGGCGGTAGGCGTTGACCCGAAAGCGACCGAGGGATGCCTTGCCGTACGCGAAGTCGGCTTCACCGGTGTTGCGGAACTCGACCGCCGCCCGCTGGGTGAAGATCGCCTGGGCGTAGGCCTCGGTATCGGCGGGCGTGAGCGTGGGCAGGGTCGTGTGGTGGAGCTCGCCGTCCACGCGCATGACCGGCGGGGACCCGACCTTGAGGTGGAGGTCCGATGCCTGGACCTCCATCATCTTCTTCAACAAGTCGTCGAGGGGGACGGCCATGAGCCTGCGCCTCCAATGAGCGATGATCGAAAGGGGAATCGGTCGGTCCGGCCCGCGCCTTTAGGAGCAGCGTGCGAAACCCCGCAAGCCCGGGACTCTCCCTAGCCTGCCGCCCGTGATCCCCGAGCGACTCCGCGGTGTCATCGGTGACGGGACGACGGCCCGACGACTGGCCGAGCGCTTCGCCGACGCCGGCCACGACCTCTACCTCGTCGGGGGGAGCGTCCGCGACGCGCTGTTGGGCCGACGGGCCCCCGACCTCGACTTCACGACCGAGGCCCGACCGGACCGCATCAAGGAGATCGTGGAGGGGCTCGGCTCCACCTACACGGTCGGGGAGGCCTTCGGGACGATCGGCGTCGCCCTCGACGACGAGCGGCTCGAGATCACCACGTTCCGATCGGAGCTCTACCGCGACGACAGCCGCAAGCCGCGCGTGTCGTACTCCGACGACATCGCCGAGGACCTCTCTCGGCGCGACTTCACCGTCAATGCGATCGCGCTGCGGATCCTCGACCCCGAGCCGATCGACCCCTTCGGTGGTCTCACCGACCTCGCCGCCGGCGTGCTCCGCACCCCGATCGGCCCGGAGGTCTCGTTCTCCGACGACCCGCTTCGGATGCTGCGACTCTTCCGGTTCGTCTCCCAACTCGGCTTCGCGCCCACCGCCGAGACATTGGCCGCCGTCGTCGAGATGGCCGACCGCCTCGCGATCGTGTCGGCGGAGCGCATCCGTGACGAGTTCGACAAGCTCATGCTGGGCGACCACGTGACGATCGCCCTCGAGGGCCTCGTCGGCACCGGGCTGGCCGACCACTTCCTGCCCGAGCTGCCGGAGATGGCGATGGAGCAGGATCCCCACCACCACCACAAGGACGTCCTCGCCCACTCGATCGCCGTGACGGCCAAGACGAGTCCCGACAACCTCCGGTTGCGACTCGCCGCCCTCCTCCACGACATCGGCAAGCCGGACACCCGTGAGTTCGAGCCGGGAGGCGGAGTCACCTTCCACCACCACGAGGTCGTGGGGGCCCGCAAGGCCCGGGCCCGGCTCAAGGCGCTGCGCTACCCCAAGGACGTCGTCGCCGACGTGAGCCGGCTCGTGTTCCTCCACATGCGGCCCCACACGTTCGCCCAGGGCTGGACCGACTCGGCCGTCCGTCGGTACGTGCGCGACGCCGGACCACTGCTCGACGATCTCAACGAGCTGGTCAGGTGCGACGTGACGACCCGCAATCGCCGCCGCGCCGCGGCCATCCAGCGCCGGATCGACGAGTTGGAGCGCCGGATCGACGAGCTCGCTGCCGCCGAGGAGCTGGCCGGCCTCCGGCCCCCGATCGACGGCACCCAGGTGATGGCCTTCCTCGACCTCCCGCCCGGCCCCCGGGTCGGCGAGATCATGGAGATGCTCACCGAGCACCGCATCGAACGTGGCCCCCATGACGAGGACGAGGCCTACCGGGTCGTCGCCGAGTGGGCGGAGCAGGCCGGGCTCGTCGTACCCGATCCCGCCTACCGTCCCGAGAGCACCAAGGACCGGGAGGAGACCTGAATGCGCGTGGCCGTGTTCTCGACCAAGCGTTACGACGAGCGCTCCCTGAGCGCGGCCAACGCCGGACGCCATGACCTGCGCTTCCTCGAGGCCCGGCTCACCGAGAGCACGGCCGTGCTGGCCGAGGGCTTCGACGCGGTCTGCCCGTTCGTCAACGACGACGTCTCCGCCCCGGTGATCCGCCGCCTCGCCGACGTCGGGGTCCGGTACATCGCCCTCCGTTCTGCGGGTTTCAACCACGTCGACCTCGAGGCCGCCACCGAGGTCGGCCTGCCGGTGGCCCGGGTGCCCGCCTACTCGCCGCATGCGGTCGCCGAGCACGCCGTCGCCCTGCTCCTGACCCTCAACCGCAAGACCCACCGGGCGTGGAACCGGGTCCGGGACGGCAATTTCTCGATCGACGGGCTCATGGGCTTCGACCTCGTGGACAAGACCGTCGGCGTCATCGGCACCGGCACGATCGGCCGGGTGTTCGCCCAGATCATGCGCGGGTTCGGCTGTGAGATCCTCGGCCACGACCCCTACCCGTCGGAGGACTTCTGCGGGACCTACGTGGGTCTCGACCAGCTGTGCCGCCGGTCGGACATCATCTCGCTCCACACGCCGCTGACGCCCGACACGCACCACATCATCGGCCCCGGGGCACTGGCCCAGATGAAGTCGACGGCCATCCTCATCAACACCTCCCGAGGAGCGCTCGTCAACGCCGCCGCGGTCGTGGAGGCGCTCAAGGCCGAGCGACTCGGCGGCGTCGCCCTCGACGTCTACGAGGAGGAGGGCGACCTCTTCTTCGAGGACCTCTCGGGCGAGGTCATCCAGGACGACGTGCTGAGCCGGCTGCTGACGTTCCCCAACGTGATCGTCACCAGCCACCAGGCGTTCTTCACCGAGGAGGCGGTCGAGAACATCGCCCGCACCACGATCGAGAACCTCACCGGGTTCGAGATGGGCGCCGATAGCGTCCACCTGGTGTCCCCACCGGGATCCTGAGATCACCGCCACCGCCCGCCACCTCGTCCTCGTCCTCGTCCCGGCCCTGGTCCTGGCCGCTTGTTCGCCGGTGGGGTCCCCGACGACCACCGAGGCGACGGCGGCGCCGGACGACACCACGACCACCGCGCCGGTCGAGCCGACCACCACCGCGCCCCCGCCCGTCGGCATCGATGCGGGACCGGGCCTCGGCGACTCGCTCTTCCCGCTGCTCGGCAACGAGGGCTACGACGTGCTCCACGTCGACCTCGACCTCGACGTCCGTCCCGTCTTCGACGGCGACCCGCTCGAGGGCGTGGCGGTCCTCACCCTCGAGCCTCTCGTGGCCCTCGACTCGTTCGTGGTCGACGCCGGCGACCTCGACGTGGCCTCGATCACGGTCGACGGCGAGGCGGCGCCGTTCGAGCCGGGCAGCCAACTCCGCATCGATCCCGACCCGGTGTTGCTTCCGGGTGAGCCCGTCGACGTGACGATCACCTACTCGGCCACGGTGCCGCCGTTCCCGGCTTCGCTGCCGGGTCGGGGCGGCATCGGGCTCACCGAGAGCGGGCTGTTCGCGGTGGGCGAGCCGACCGGGGCGACGACGTGGCGGCCGGCCAACGACCATCCTTCCGACAAGGCGACGTACGAGGTGACGATCACCGCCCCCGAGGGCTTCGTGCCCGCGGCCGGCGGACTCGTGTCCGACGAGCCCGCGCCCGCGGGGGCCGTGCGGCGGACGTCCCGCCACGCCCACCCGGTCGCCTCCTACCTCGTGCCCCTCGCCGTGGATCGCTTCGTCGAGTCATCGGCGAGCGGACCGGGGTACGAGGTGCGCAACTATGTGGCCGAGGGCCTGCCGATCGACGAGGAGTTGCTCGCCTCCCAGGTCGAGATGGTGGCGTTCTTCGAGGGCCTGTTCGGCCCGTACCCGTTCGACGCGGTCGGGGCGCTCGTCGTCGACCAGGCCTTCTGGGGGGCGCTCGAGACCCAGACCCTGCCCACCTACGCCCCCAACGCCGTCCGCGGGTTCGTGGTCGCCCACGAGATCGCCCACCAGTGGGTGGGGAACTCGGTCAGCCTCACCGACTGGTCCGACATCTGGCTCAACGAGGGGTTCGCCACCTACGCCGAGTGGCTGTGGGTCGACCATGTCGGCGCTCGCCCCCTCGCCGACTCGGTCGCCGAGGGCCATGCGCGTACCGCCGCGTCGGACGCTGGGTTCGGGCCGGGCGAACCGCCCGCCGACGAGCTGTTCAACCGCATCGTCTACGACCGCGGCGCCCTCACGCTCCACGCCCTCCGGGCCGAGGTCGGCGACGAGGCCTTCTTCGCCACCCTCGCGGCCTGGACCGACCGGTACGCCCACGCCAACGCCACCACGGCCGACTTCGTCGCCCTCGCCGAGGAGGTCGCCGGGTCGGAGCTCGACGACCTGTTCGACGCCTGGCTGTACGGCGAGCTCCCGCCGCTGCCCTGATTGCCACCGGTCGGTGTGGGGCCGTCCGTAGGATTGGCGACGGTCAGCCTGCAGTCACCGCAGCCCCGAGCCCCCGGTTCCCCCCACCGGGGGCTCGGTGATTCAGGGGACTCGGTGGTTCAGACCGGCGGGAGCAGCCCAAGGGCGAGGCGGAGCAGCCAGACCACCGGGATCGCCACCGCCAGGGCGATGCCGAGCCGCGGGCCGATGACCGGGCGGTCGCCCGTCCGGCGCCGTACGACCCACTCGACGCCCCAGATCCCGGTTACCGCCAACAGGGGCAGGAGCAGCGGGTGCATCGCCAGCGAGCCCACCACGTCGCCGCCGACGAGCCGCCCCGCCGCCCGGGTCATTCCACAGCCGGGGCAGGCGAGCCCGGTGCAGGCCCGGAACAGGCAGAGGCCGTCGGAGAGCGATCCGGCGACGACGGCGCCGAGGGCGGCCAGTCCGGCCGAACGGACGGCGAGGCGGGCGGTCATCAGCTGCTGACGACGGTCCCGACGATGCCAAGGAGCAGGAAGCCGACGAAGAAGAGGATGCCGAGCGCCACGAGGACGGTGCCGATGATGCCGAGCACCTTCCCGGCCTTGGCCGTCTGGAGCCCCGACGGGTCTCGCCGGCCCTCGGTGATGGCCCGCTCCTCCTGGGCGCCGATGTACCAGGCGACGGGCGACAGGATGCCGCCGCAGAGGATGAGCCCGACGATGCCGAGCACGAGGGCGGCGGTGGCCGAGCTGGATTCGGGGTACTGGGACTGGTTCATGGGATCTCCCTCCGGGTTGACCGATACGGTATCTGATGGGGGAGAGCGGGAGCATCCCTGGGTTCCGGATCCCGGGATCCCCCCGGAGGGGGGATGGGCCCCGCCGGCCGAGGCACGAGGCCGGTGGGAGGGGGGCGGTACCAGAGAGCGACGAAGAGCAGGAGATCCGGTACGCGACTCGGCTCCCCCCTCCCACTCCGCTTTCGCTCCGTGGGTCCCATCCCCCCGGAGGGGGGATCTCCCAAGACGGTCAGGGACCCGGGGCCGGTGTCGGGCTTGTCGCGCGATCCGACACCCCGGAGGTGGGAGGGAGGCGGTGCCAGAGAGCGGCGAGAGCCCAAGCAATGCGGCTTCTCGAACGTGAGGTGGCTCCCCCCAACCGACCGCAGGTCGGCGCACCTCTCCCCCTGCGGGGGGATCTCCCAAGACGGGCACCTCCAGACTTGCATCCAATCACACTCTCTTGCATACTCATGCATATGCAGGTCGCCGTCCTCGGTGCCTCCGGCTACGCCGGGGGCGAGCTCATCCGTCTTCTCGATGCCCATCCCGGCTTCCAGCCGACCTATCTGGGGGCCCACTCCCAGGCCGGTCGGCGGCTGGGGGAGGTGCATCCCCACCTCGCGGACGGTGACCGGGTGCTCCAGCCCAACGACCCCGAGCTACTGGGCGACGAGACCGACCTCGTCTTCCTCGCCCTGCCCCACGGCGCCTCGGCGGACATCGGCGTCGAGCTCGCCGCTGCCGGAATGCTCGTGGTCGACCTCGGCAGCGACCTCCGGCTCGACAGCGCCGAACGCTACTTCGAGGCCTACGGCACCGCCCACCCGTTCCCCGACCTCCTCGAGGAGTGGGTGTACGGCCTCCCCGAGCTCTTCGACGTCACGGGCGCGGCCACGGTCGCCGCTCCCGGGTGTTACCCGACGACCGCCGTCGTCGGCCTCGCCCCGGTGCTGGCCGCCCACCTCGCCGACCCCACCCAGATCACGGTGTCGGCGATGTCGGGCGTGACCGGCGCCGGCCGCCAACTTGCCGACCACCTGCTCTTCGGCGCCGTGGACGAGGGGGTCGTCGCCTACGGCGTGGGCAACCACCGCCACCGGCCCGAGATGGAGATGGCGCTCGAGGCGACGACCGGCCT
>JBFLKR010000152.1:0-3245 GCA_040883295.1 Acidimicrobiia bacterium | reverse complement strand
GGCCCCCCCTCCCGCGCCCACCACCCAGTCGCCCACGTAGGCAACCCCCCCGGCGGGGCCATTCCCACCCCCGGCCGAGGTACGAGGCCGGTGGGAGGGGGGAGGTTCCGACCACCGGGAAGAGCCGTCGCAGTGCGAGCCCCGGCACATGGTGCGGGTCCCCCCTCCCACTCGCTTCGCTCGTGGGGCCCATCCCCCCTGGCGGGGGGATTCCCCGACCACGACCAGGCCCTCGCAGGAAGGGGGTCTCACTCGTCCCCCTCTTCGTCGTTGCGCCCCTCCGCCGACTGTCCGGCCTCCGCCGGTCGCAGACCCACACCGACGCTCGGCGTCCAGCCGACGACGCCCTCGAAGGCGGCACGACCCTGGGGCGAGGTGGCCCGCAGCCACCCGTCGGCCTTGCCGAGCTCGGCGGTGTCGGCGAGGGGGTCGTCGGGGAACATGTGCGGCACCGTGCCGTCTGGACGGACCAGGAGCTCGTCGCGGGTGTAGATGGCGTCCTCGCGGTTGGAGACGGACATCTCGAAGAGCTGGGTCATGGTGATGGCCTCCGTGGGGCAGGCCTCGACGCACAGCCCGCAGAAGATGCAGCGAAGCATGTTGATCTCGTACACGTAGCCGTACCGCTCGCCGGGGCTCACCGGGTCGTCGATCGGGTTCTCCTTGCCACGGACGTAGATGCAGCGGGCCGGGCAGACCCCGGCACACAACTCACAGCCGATGCACTTCTCCATGCCGTCGGGGTAGCGGTTGAGGACGTGGCGACCGTGGAAGCGCTGGGGCTTCTCCCGCATCTCCTGGGGGTACTTGGTGGTCACCCGCGGCTTGCGCATCTGCCGGAAGGTCACCTTCAGGCCCCGCCAGAAGTTGGCGATCGCCGTGAAGAAGTCGTCCTCCTCGGCCTCGGGGCGCTCGACGATGGGTTGGTCGTCCATGGTCACCTCACGCCCAGGGGGCACCGAACTCGCGGAAGGACACGACCAGCGTCGTGAGGATGAGCCACACGAGCGCCGTCGGGATGAGCCGCTTCCAGCCCAGTTGCATGAGCTGGTCGTAGCGGAATCGGGGGAAGGTCGCCCGCACCCAGACGAAGAGGAAGAGCACGAGGCCGACCTTGACCATGAAGTACACGAACGACAGACCCGCCGCCGCCCACCCGTCGAGGGCGTCGAGGAAGGGCCCGCCCCAGCCGCCGAGGAACAGGCTGACGGCAAGGGCCGACATGGTGAACATGTTGAGGTATTCGGCAAGGAAGAACATGGCGAAGCGCATCCCCGAGTACTCGGTGTGGAACCCGGCGACGATCTCCTGCTCCGCCTCCACCAGGTCGAAGGGGGCCCGGTTCGTCTCGGCGAAGATGGCGATCATGAAGATGGCAAAGGCGGGGAACTGGGGCACGAGGTTCCACGACGGGATCCACGACAAGAACGCGTTGTTCGGGAAGAACGTCCCCTGCTGGCGGAGGACGATCTCGTTGACGCTCATCGCCCCCATGTCGGTGACCGCCGGCAGCGTGGAGACCCACATGACCACCGCCACCATGGCGAGGCCCATGGCCGCCTCGTAGGAAATCGCCTGGGCGGATCCCCGCACCCCGCCGAGGAGCGGGTACTTGGAGCCCGACGACCAACCGGCGAGGACGATCGCGTACACGGCGATCGAGCTCATGGCCAGGGCGAAGAGGACGCCGACGTTGAGGTCGAGGGCGGCGAAGTTGAGGGTGAAGGGCGCCCCGTCGAGCGTGATTTCCACGGGGCGGGCCAGCGGGATGACGAGCACCAGCAAGAGCGCCGGCACCGCCGCCAGGAAGGGAGCGAGGTTGAAGACCACCTTGTCGGCCCGGTCGGGGTCGATCTGCTCCTTGAAGAAGAGCTTGAGGCCGTCGGCGACGGTCTGGAGGATGCCCCACGGCCCGGCCCGGTCGGGGCCCACCCGGTTCTGGAGGTCGGCGACGACCTTGCGCTCGCCCCACACCAACAGCACCACGGTGCCGAGACCGACGGTGAACACCAGGAGCACCTTGGCGATGGCGATGAGGATCTCGGCGGTGCTCATGCCGGGACCCCCACGGCCACGTCGACGTGGGCGGTGGCGCCGAGGCGGGGCCCGCCGGGCTGGTTGAAGGGCACGAAGACGGTCCCGGGGGCCAGCGAGGGGTCGAGCCGGAGGGGCAGGTCGTGGCCGTCCACGAGCACCCGGTCGGTCGCCCCGAGCCGCTCGGCGTCGACGGGGTTGAGGGACGCGAAGCCCCCGGGGGCGAGGGGGGCGATCGACGGCCCGTGGCGGGTGAGCACGGCGTCGTCGTACAGCACCCGGGCGAGGTGGAGGGCGAAGCCGCCGCGGGCGGGCCCGCCCGAGCCGACCGCCCGCAGCGTCGGGGTCGGGATGTACTCGAGGGGTTGGTCGACGCCCCCACGGGGGGCGAGCACGCCGTCGCGCTCCTTCCAGTCGAGGAGGAACCATGAGATCCCCTGGTAGGCGGGGGCGTGCTCGGCGATGCGACTGGCGATGTCCTCGGGCGAGGCGAAGCCGATCGGGCGGCCCATCCGGCCGGCGAGCTCGTCGAGGATCGACCAGTCCGAGCGGGACCCGCCGGGGCCGGCCACGATCCGGTTGACCTTCATCACCCGGCCCTCGAGGTTGGTGACGGTCCCCTCCTTCTCGGCGAAGCCGAGGGCCGGGAACACGAGGTCGGCGGCGGCCGAGGAGTCGGTGAGGAAGCAGTCGAGGCTGATCACGAGGTCGCAGGCGGCGAGCGCCCGGGCGGCGAGACCCCCATCGGGGACGTCCCGGAGCGGGTCGGCACCGACCAACAGCAGCGCCTTGACGGTGCCGTCGGCGGCCGCCTCGAGGATCCCGCGGGTGTCGAGGCCGACGCCGACGTTGGCCGACTCATCCCAGCCGCCGTGGGTGGCGCCCGTCCCGGCCGACACCCGGCCGGGGAGCAGGTCGGGGGCGACGCCCATGTCGAGCGCCCCGTAGGTGTTGGCGCGTCGGACGACCGGCAGCACCGAGGCATCGGGGAGGTCGCGGGCGAAGGCGGCCACCGCCTCGGCGAGCCCGGGGTCCTCGGTGAGCCCGGTCCGGCCGACGATGGCCACGACGGGCCCTTCGTCGAGGGCGGCGCGGGCCGCCGCGAGGTCGCCGCTCCCCGAGCGAAGTCGGTCGAGCAGGTCGCGGCCCCGACCCGGGGTGTACGTGATCGTGTGGGTGGCCCGATCGGCGAGGCCCGTCGCCGACGGATG
>JBFLKR010000151.1:0-3383 GCA_040883295.1 Acidimicrobiia bacterium | reverse complement strand
CTCGGCCGTCGCCAGGTCGACCACGGCCCGGCCGATGCGGCCCCCGGCACCGGTGACGCCGATCCTCATGCCACGCTCCCCTCGCTCGCGGCCGACGCGGTCCCTAGCGTCACGGACCGGCCGGTGGAGCGCAACCGGGTGTCCGTGGACGGAGGAGGTGGTCGGTGCGGGACGAACGCCACGGCGGCGCTGCCGTCGACGTGACCTGCGTGGGCGAGACGATGGTCGCCTTCGCCTCTGCCGAGGACCCACGGTGGTTCCACGCCGTCGCGGCCGGCGCCGAGTCGAACGTCGCCGCCGGCCTGGCCGGCCTCGGCCACCGCGTCCGCTGGGTCTCCCGGGTCGGTGACGATCCCCTCGGCCAGTTGGTGGAGGACTCGATCGCCGCCACCGGGGTCGAGGTGGCCGTCGAGCGCGATCCTGGCCGACCGACCGGCGTCATGACCCGCCACCTCACCGACACCTTCCCGATCACGACCTACCATCGCGTCGGCAGCGCCGCGAGCGCCCTCTCCACCGGGGACCTGAAACGCCTCGGGGCCGCGTCGTGGGTCCACCTGACCGGCATCACCCCCGCCCTGTCGGCGTCGGCTTCGGACCTGGTGGACGCAGCCCTGGCCCGCCGCGAGGGACGGCGTATCTCGTTCGACGTCAACCTCCGACCCAGCCTGTGGAGCGACCGGGGAGTCGCGGCGGCGCGCCTGGTCGACATCGCCCGCCGATCGGACCTCGTGTTCATCGGGGCCGACGAGGCCACGGCACTGCTCGGTGCCGACGACGCCGCCGCCGTGGCGGCATCGCTCCTCCGACGGGACGACCAGATGGTGGTCCTCAAGCGTGGTGCCGTGGACGCGACCGCCATCACCCGTGACGGACGGACCACCGTCCCGGCGCTGGTGGCGTCGGTGGTCGACGAGACCGGCGCCGGTGACGCCTTCGCCGCCGGCTACCTCGCCGGCACGCTGCGCCACTGGCCGGTGGACGCCCGCCTCCGGCTCGGCCACCTCATGGGATCCCGCGTCGTCGCGGTGGTGGACCACATGGCACCCCCGCTGGAGGGGAGCGAACGGGCCCTCCTGTCCCCCGAGGCGCTCGAGCGGCTGTGGCCCTGACCCGTCGGGTGGGCGACGGCCGCGATCGGCCGACAACCTCACCCGGGGACCACCACCCGGGCCTCGACCCGGGCCACCGCACCCGACCGGGAGAAGATCTCGGCACTCGAGACACGATCGAGCCGGGACCCGGGATGGTGCGACGTCGTGCCGTCCGAGCGGACGAGCGTGATCCCGGGCTCGTCGCCATCGGTCGCCGAAACGACCAGGGGCACCTGGCACAGCGTGGCCGCCACCGAGCCGGCGGCCAGGGTCATCGTCGTCGGCTCGAGGCCGAGATCGACGTAGGTCCACTCGCCCGCCTCGTGGGTGAGGTCGTCGGCCCGCAGGAGGGTGGGGTCGAAGACCAGCTCACCCGCATCCACCCGGTAGCCGAGCTCCAGGGGTCGGGTGAGCAACTCCTCCTTGACGAGCCCGGTCATGCCCGGCTGCTGGGCGCCGGCATGGGCCGGCGTATGGGAGTAGGGGTCGAGGGGGATCGCCCCGAACTCGGCGGCGCTCTTGTTGAACCCGAGCCCGGCACGAACCCGGCGGTACCCGCCGAGCAGGCGCTCGATGGTTCGAGGAGCGGCGTCGGCCCCGACTGCTGCGACGAGCGACTCCTGCACGGCGACGAGCAACTTGGCGACCATGTGCCAGTAGATCGAGCCAATGCCCTCGTAGCCGTACATCGATCCGGAGCGGCCGGTGTAGGCGTGGTGCTCGAACACCTGCTCGAACGCGACGACCACGGCCTCGCGATCGGCCGCCACGGCATCGGACCAGTCGGCATCGTCCCCGAGGCGCTCGAGCGCGACGTCGACGTCGCGACGAGTGGCGAGGCCGGCGGCAAACCGGGTGGCGCCGGTGCCGTCCACCACGACGACGGAGTCGTCGCCGGCTTCGACGAGGCGGCGCACCAGGGGGATCGCCTCGACGACGTCGGGCGGGATGACGTTCTTGGCCAGGAACGACGGCAATCGCCGCGCCGGGTAGAGCATGAAGCTCTCCTGGTCCGGCCGGTACATGGCGGAGGCGAAGAGCGCGTCGACGACGTCGGCCGACTCCTCCGGTGAGAGCAGCCCGGCATCGAGGACGGCCACCTGCCCCTCGAGCATCTCCGGGAGGTGCTCGACGACGGCCACCGACCCGTCGGTCCCGAGATCGAGCAGGTTGTACGCGTGGTACAGGCCGTCGGTCCGGCGCCCGGCGCGGATCGCGTGGTCGAGATGGGGCATGGCGGCGTCCACGAGTGCCACGACCCGGTCGGAATCCACCCGCCGGGCTCCCGTGAGGCCGTTCTCGTACACCGTCGACCGATAGTCGGAGAAGGCCCGGCCGAGCGCGTCGAGCATCTCGCGCCGGGTTGGGTCGTCGCCGGCCGCGGTCGCGGGCTCGAAGCTGGCGAGCGCCTCGGTGATGGCGACCAGCCAGTCGTCGATCTCCGCGGGCATCTCGACCGAGGGCAGCGACGCCGACGCCACGAGGGACCTGAGGTGGCCCAGGTAGCGTCGGAGGTGGCAGAGCGTGACCATCGACAGGCCATTGCCGGCCAGGGCGTTGTTGGCGTCGTTCCATTCCGGTCGTTGGGTGTTCATCCAGATGCCACCACCGGCCACGAGGTTCGAGAGCTTGGAGAGGGCGGGGACCAGGAGCTTCTCCAGGAGGCTCGCTCGCCGGATCCCGCCATCGTCATCCCACAGGAGACGCCCGTCCCCGCCGATCCGGCGCGAGCGATCCGCCGCCCTCGCCGCCGCCTAGACGTCTAACTCCTTCGATGCCCGCGTAGCCGCAACCAGCTCGTCGTTGGCCGCGAGCCGATAGGGGACGTCGGCATAGACGAACCACCGCTCACCGAGCAATCGCGCCACCTCGCCGGGGAGATGGCGGTCGCATGCCTCGAGCAACCGGACGAGGTACACGACCTGGTGGTCGCCCCAGTAGCCGATGTTGCTCCAGGGGTTGTCCGGCTCGGGGACCTCCCAGTCGATGCCATCGCGGTTGATCCGATAGGGGTTGAAGCCATCGGCCGTCGAGGCGTTGACGAAGGTGGCGATCACCCCCGGCAGGTAGTGCGGGAAGCTCATGCACAGCGCCTCCCAGTTCTGGAAGATGTCGCGCCAGTTGCCCTCGTGGTACAGGACCGGCTCCCCGTCGCGATCCCGGACCCGGATCGAGAAGGCGTTCCAGGGCCGACTCGGGTCACCGTGTCGGCGCGAGAAGCTGAAGGGCAGGTACTCGAGGGCCAACCTGGCCAGATCCGGGTCGCCCGTGCTCCTCGCGTCGTCGATG
>JBFLKR010000150.1:0-15538 GCA_040883295.1 Acidimicrobiia bacterium | reverse complement strand
CGGCCGGCGCCACCGGCTGGGCGGACACCGCCGCCCAGTTCACGATCGCCCAGACGATCATGCGGGGAGCGACGACGACCGCTGGGGCGCTGGTCGTGGTGCTCATCGCCGAGGTCTTCCGACCGGGCTTCCGGGCCTTCGGGATGGGCATCTACGCCGCCGCCGCCTCCCTGGGGGCCGGGCTGTCACTCCTGCTGCTCCCGCTCGCCGAGAACGCCCCGGAGGCCTGGCAGACCCTCTTCCGCCTGTCGCTGCTCGGGGCCGTCGCCATCCCGTTCCTGCTCCGGATCCCCGCCCCGCCGGTCCCCCAGGTGCCGCGACGCGCCGTGTGGCGACCGCTGGCCCCACCCCACGCCGTGTTCTTCTGGCCCATCGCCCTCGCCTCGGCCGGCTTCGCCGCCTTCACCGCCGTGCAGGTCGGCTTCGCCCAGGAACGCTTCATCAACGATCTCGGCCTCGCCGCCACCACGGTCGTGCCGCTGAGCCTGACCGCCGGGACGCTCGGTGGCGTCGGCTTCTTCCTCGGGGGGTCGTTGGCAGACCGGCTCGGCCGTCGGCCGGTCTCGATCGGCGCCTACGTGCTGACCCTGCTCGGGGGCCTCGGGATGTACTTCCTGTCGTCGCTGCCACTGCTGTTCGTGGCCATCTTCGTGGCGTCCTTCGGGGCGTTCTCGGCCGCCCCGGCGGCCGCCGCCCACCGCAACGAGCTGTTCCCGACCGAGGTGCGGGCGTCCGCGATCTCGTGGGTGACCAACGTCACGGTCGCCGGCACCGTGACGGGCCTCGCCGTCGCCGGCGTGCTCATCGACCGCGTCGGGCTGTCCCAGACGGTGCTGGTCCTCGGTCTCGGCATCGGCATCGCCATCGGCCTCACCGCCTTCCTCCCCGAGACCCGGGGCCGGATCCTCACCCAGGACTGACCGACACGAGGCGACCCGTCCGGTCGCCCCAGACGAGCGTCAGCAGCCGACCGGCGATGAGGACGGCCACCCCGGCCCACACGCCGCCGACGCCCCACCCAGCCGGGCCCACCGCCGCGAGGACGCCGATCCCCGCCGCCGAGGCAGCCGCCGTCGCCGCAGCCAGGAACCCGAAACGGCCGGCGCCCAGGAACAGGCCGTCCCAGACGAACACCCAGGCTCCCGGCAACTGGAGGGCGGCCACCCACCACAGCAGGCCTGCGATGGTCGCCGCCACCTCGGCGTCGGTGGTGAACCAGCCGGGCAGCACCGGCCGCAGCGCCAGCACCGCCAGCGCCAGCACGACACCCACCACCGTCCCCCACCGCAAGAGGGCCCGGGCCACCGCCCGCACCCCGACCAGGTCGCCGGTGCCCATGCGGAGGGACACCATCGACTGGGCCGCGATCGCCAGGGCGTCGAGCACGAGGGTGAGGAAGAGCCAGAGCTGCATCGCCACCTGGTGGGCGGCGATCGCCACCGTGCCGAGGCCGGCGGCAACCCGGGCCGCCAGGGTGAGCGTGGCGACCAGGGAGCCGGTCCGTACGGCCAGCTCCCAGCCGACCCGACCGAACGGCCGCAGTCCGGCGCCGGTGACCGGGCCCCACTCGAGATGCCGGCGACGGACCATGGCGACCGCGAACAAGGCGGCTCCGATCAGCTGGGCCCCGACCGTGGCCGTGGCCGCCCCGGCGAGCCCCCAGCCGAGCCCGAAGATGAGGATGGGGTCGGCGACGAGGTTCACGCCATTGAGGACGAGCGTCAGTTTGAGGGGGGTCATGGTGTCCTGGTGGCCCCGGAAGGCACCGTTGCCGACCATGATGACCATCACCGCCGGCGCCGCCCACGCCCGGATCCGCAGGTACTCGACCGCCCCCTCGACCGACTCCGGTGGCGCCGCCATGAGCGCGATGAGCGGCCGGGCCGCGAACGCGAGGACGGCGGCCACCACCAGCCCCAGGCCGAGGCCGATCACGAGGGCGTGGCGGGTGACGTCGGCGGCGTCGCCGGGTCGGCCGGCGCCGACGAGCCGACCGACCATGGGGGTGACGCCGTACTGCAGGAAGTTGAAGGCCACGAAGGCGAGGCCGAAGATCGCCGCGTCGACGCCCAGCGAGGCGAGGGCGTCGGCCCCGAGGCGCCCCACGAAGGCGGTGTCGACGAGGGTGACGAGCGGGTCGGCGGCGAGCGACCCGAGGGCCGGGCCGGCGAGTCGGATGATCTCGCGGGGGTCGACCGGCCGGCTCACCGCTTGCCGGGCCAGCGGCAGGTGCGGTTGAGCGGACAGGTCGGGCAGGCCGGGGTCCGGGCGTCACAGACGTCGCGGCCGAACTGGATCATCCGCATGGAGAGGCGCGACCAGTGGCGCCTGGGGATCTGGGCCTTGAGGTCGCGCTCGATCTTCACCGGGTCGTCCCAGGTCGTCAGATCGAGCCGGTTCGAGACCCGCTTGACGTGGGTGTCGACGGCGATCGCCGGGCGGTCCCACACCTCGGCGAGGACCACGCTGGCGGTCTTGCGACCCACGCCGGGGAGCTCCACCAATGCGTCCATGTCGTCGGGCACCACCCCGCCGTGGCGGTCGACGATGGCGGTCGCGAGCCCGATGATCGACTTCGTCTTCTGGCGGTAGTAGCCGGTGGAGTAGATGAGTTCCTCCACCACCTTGGGGTCGGCGGCGGCGAGATCGGCGGGCTCGGGGAAGCGGGCGACGAGGGCGGGGGCGGCCCGATTCACGTTCTCGTCGGTCGTCTGGGCCGAGATGACGGTGGCGACGAGCAGTTGCCACGGGGTCTCCCACTCGAGCGCGGTGCGGATGTCCGGGTACTCCTCGGCGAGCCGCTCGGCGATGCGGGCCGCTCGGCGGCGCCGGGCAGGGGTGGGATGGGAGCCGTCGGCCATCTCGGGCATGGCCGCGCAGCCTACGACGCCCCTCGCCTCGACACGACACGTCGGCGGCGCGGCCCTAGATTCCTCGACCAATGTCATCACTGCTCGACACGATGCGGGCCGAGGTGACCCTGGCCGACGGCATCGTCCGGATCGACGGGTTCCTCAACCACGTGGTCCGACCCCGGGTTGTCGAGAAGACCTGGGAGCCGGGTCGCCGCCGCCTCGAAGCGGCCGGTTGGTCGGTCGTCGCCCTCGTCGCAATCGACGCGGACGGGACGATCCCGGAAGGTGCCGGGCCATGACCGACCTCGCCGATCGGATCCGGGCCCGCTTCGACGACGCCTGCTTCGCCTGCGGACGCGACAACCCGGTGGGACTGGGCATCGACGGCTTCTCCGTCGACGGGGCGGTGGTCCGGGCGCGCTACCGACCCCGACCGGAGCACCGCGGCATCTCTGGGCGCCTGCACGGGGGCCTCACCGCCACCGCCCTCGACGAGGTCATGGCGTGGACGGCGATCCTGCTCGCCGGGGTCGTCGTCGTCACCGGCACGATGGAGATCCGCTACCGGCGCCCGGCACCACTCGAGGGAGCTCTGGCGCTCTCGGGCGAAGTCGAGGCGCGGCGCGGCCGGCGGCTCCGACTGGCCGGTCGCCTGACCGACGACGAGGGCGTCATCGCCGAGGGCTCGGGTCTCTATCTCGCCACGGCCGACGTCGCGGACCTGTTCGCCTGATGCGACGCGCCGTCCCCTGGTTCGACCTGGCCATCGGGATCGGCGCGCCCGGCGCCGGGCTGGTGCTGCTGGCCACCGGGATCGACCGGCTGGGACCGCTCTCGTTCCTCGGCTGGCGCAGCCTGCTGCTCGCCATCCCGGGTGTGTTGTTGGCTCGCCCGTCGGCGACAGCCTGGCGGGACGCGCTCCCGGCGGCGGCCGCCCTCGTGCTCGCTCTCGGCATGCTCGGCAACGCCCTCGCCGGTGGGGACGTCGCCACGGTGGCCGTCGTCGCGATCGGCATCGCCCTCGGCATCGGGCCACTCGTGCACGCCGCCGCCTGCCCGCGTCTCCCCACCCTGGCCGAGGGTCTCGGGGGCGCGTTGGTGGTCGCCGGGATCGCCGTCCTGGGGATCGTCGACGGCGCCGGCCCGGAGGTGTGGCTGGCGGGCGCCGCCGGGATCGGCTTCGCCGGGGTCGTCGTGCTCACCGAGCGGGTCATCCACGACCATCCCGCGCCGGCGATCGTCATGCCGCAGGTGCTCGTGGCCGGTGCCGTGCTGGTCGGGGCCGGGGCACTCCTCGGCGAGACGTGGCTGCCGGGGACGGACCTGTTCCCGCTGCTCGCCGTGACCGGGCTGGGGACCGGCCTCGCCGCGATGCTCGCCCGCTGGCGAGGGGCCGAGGTGCTCGGACCACGGGCCGCCCGACTGGCGCTGCCGGCCGAGATCCTGGTGGCGGTGGCGGTGGCGATCTGGGCGGGTGGCCGCGCCCCCGACCCGGCCCTGTGGGCGGCGCTGGGGTTGGTGGTGGCCGGGACCGTCGTCGTGGCGTGGCACCCGGGCCCGCTCGCGGAGACCGAGCTGTTCAGCGCCGGACGTTGAGCCGGCGCGAGGCGTCGTAGGCCTTCACGGCCAACCGCACCAGTGCCACGAAGAGGAAGAGCCCGAGGACCAGATAGACCGAGAGCTCGAGGGCCCGGCCGTAGCCGAGCTCGCACGCCCCGAGCCCGCCGGGGCAGAGCCCATAGCCCGTTCCTCCCGACGACAGGTCGATGATGACCGCGAGGGGGACGGCGGCGACGGCGAGGGCCCCGAGGGCGAGGACCGCCACGACGATGCGAAGCCAGACCATGCGAGCTGCCAGCGTACCGAGCGCTCCGCCGAAGCTCGGGCCACCGGCGGTACGCTCGCCCTCGTGCCCTACGTCCAGGAGTCCTTCACCGAGGAGGAGGCGGCGCTCCTCGCCCGGTTCGTCACCAACCTCGACCAGCCCGTCTTCGCGCTCACGAACCTCCCCGAGGTCGTCAAGGGTGCCCTCTTCGCCCGGTACTCGCGGTCGTCCAAGTCGGTCCGCCGACTGCTCCTCGACGAGTTCCTGGGCGACCGCGATCGGGCCATCGCCGAGTTGGAGGCCGCCGGCGCCGAGCGGGCGGAGGCCCTGTACGAGCGAGTCTTCCTGGAGTACGGGGACGACTCGGTCGCCCAGTTGGGCGGCGTCCACCTGGCCTGTGAGCAGGCCTCGAACGTGCTCACGAAGGTGCTCGAGTGGGGGCGCCTCGCCTCGTACCTGGAGCAATCGACCCGGTACGTGCCCTACGACCGCCCCCTCGGCGACGGCTATCGCTACCACGTGCCCACCGAGCTCGCCGGCACCGACCTCGAGGCTCCGTACCGGGCCACGATGGACCGCCTCTTCGAGACCTACGGGGCGATGGTCCCGCCGCTCGTCGACCACTTCGCCGAGTTGTTCCCCCAGCAGCCGGGCGACTCGGACTGGGTCTGGCGCTCGACGATCCGTGCCAAGGCCTTCGACACGGCCCGGGGCCTGCTGCCGGCCGCCACCCTGTCCAACGTGGGCATCTACGCCTCCGGCCAGGCCTACGAGATGGCCCTGGTGCGCATGGCGGCCCATCCCATCGCCGAGGTGCGCGACTACGGCGCCCTCATGCTCGCCGAGCTGCGCAAGGTCATCCCCGCCTTCATGACCCGCGTCGACCGCCCCGATCGCGGCGGCCGCTGGTCCGAGTACCTCGCCGACACCCGCCGAGCGACCGAGGCACTCGTCGCCGACCTCGGACTGGACGACGCCGAGCCCGATCCGGTGGCCGAGGTGACGCTCGTCGACTGGGACCCCGACGCCGAGGTGACCCTCGCGGCCGCGGCCCTGTACTCGTCGTCGGAGCTCCCCGACCACCAGCTCCTCGCCGCCGTGCGGGCGATGGACGACGACACCATCACCCGCATCCTGACCACCTACGTCGGCGATCGGGCCAACCGCCGCCACAAGCCCGGGCGGGCCGCCGAGCGGACCAGCTACCGCTTCGACGTCCTGTCGGACTACGGGGCCTTTCGCGACCTCCAGCGACACCGCCTCCTGACCATCGAGTGGCAGCGCCTCACCACCCGCTACGGCTACGACACCCCCGAGGTCCTCGTCGACCTGGGCCTCGACGGTGAGTGGCACGCGGCTTTGGCCGAGGCGGCCGACCTCTACGAGCAGGTGCGGGGCGCGCATGGGTGGGACGTCGCCCAGTACGTCGTGCCCTTCGCCCACCGGATTCGCTACGTCATGGAGTTCAATGCCCGGGAGGCCTTCCACCTCCTCGAGCTGCGGACCCAGCCGGCCGGGCACCCCGACTACCGGCGCGTCTGCCAGGAGATGCACCGCCAGATCGCCGAGGTCGCGGGGCACCACCGGCTGGCGGCGGCGATGTCCTACGTCGACTACTCGGACCCCGACCTCGAACGGTTGGAGGAGGCCCGGCGCGCCGAGGCGCGCCGCCGGGACCACTGACCGGCGCCGAGGCGAGCCACGGCGTCGCCGATCGACTCCCGGTGCAGCCACAGCAGCAGCATCCCGAGCGGGGTGTGGATCGCCGGGAGGTTGTGGGCCAGCCACCCGGGCAGGTACGTGTCGGTCACCGACCCGTGTTCGGCACCGGCGGCTTCGGCCAGGTCGGTGAGCGGGCAACGGAAGCCGTTCACGACGAACACCGCCGTCTCGCCCACCACGAGGGCAGCCGAGACGGCCACGGCTCGCCCTCGCCGGCGGGTCAGGCCGGTCCAGAGCAGGTGGACGACCGCCGCCTCGACGACGAACCAGATCAGCGTGTGGGCGAGGCGGATCGCGGACAGCACGATCCGCCTGCCCGTCAGCTCTCGGGGCGCAGCGGGATGCGGAGGACGAGGTGACCGTCCTCCACCTCCCACGTGGCGTGGGCGATGAGGTTGTAGTCGAGGTAGTCGGTGTCGCGCTGGGCGATGAACTTGTTCCGCTCGGCGCCCGCCACCGGTGGGAGGGGGCGATCCTTCGTCGCCTCCGCCCGGTCGGCGAATCGCCGGATCATCTCGTCGACGTCGAGCTGGGCCATGGTTCCTAGGGTATCCGTTCGTGCGCATCGAGTTCGTCTCCGGCAAGGGTGGGGTGGGCAAGAGTGCGGTGACCGCCGCCCTCGCCCGGCTCCACGCCCGTCGCGGCGAACGCGTCCTCGCCATCGCCATGCGGCCCGGCGGAGGGCTCGGCCCCCACCTCGGCCTCCGCGACCTCGAGTTCAAGCCCGCCATTGGCGTGGACGGCGTCCACGCCATGGAGATCGACAAGGCCGCCGCCCTCGAGGAGTACGTCCGCATCTACTCGCCGCTGCCGCTGGTGGCCCAGATCGGCCGGGCCGTCCGCATCTTCGACGTGCTGGCCGAGGCCGCCCCGGGCGTCCGCGAGATCGTCACCGTCGGCAAGATCGTCTACGAGTCCTGGGAGGGGCCGTGGGACCGGATCCTCGTGGATGCGGTCCCAAGCGGCCAGCTCGGCTCCCACCTCGAGGCGGCCGACGTGATCGCCGAGCTGATCCCGACCGGGCAGGTGCAGAGCCAGTCGCGGCGCATCAAGGAGGAGCTCGCGTCGGAGTCCTCGATCACGGTGGTCACCCTCGCCGAGGAGTTGCCGGTCACCGAGGCCCTCGAGGCCCTCGACGAGCTGGCCGACCAGGCCCCCTCGGTCGAGCCGGTGGTCGTGAACCGACTGCTCGCCCCGGCCCCGGCCGCCGGCCCCGACCTTGGCCAGAGCGCCCGCACGGCGCTCGCCTTCCACGCCGACATCGCCGAGGCCCAGCATGCCTGGCTCGACCAGCTGCCCCCCGGGCCCCGACTGCCGTACCTGTTCGGGACCGACGAACCGTTGCTGGTCTCCGAGTTCCTCGGCACGGTCCTCGAGGACACACGATGAGGGTGGTGAACGTCGTGGGCGCCGGCGGGGTCGGCAAGACCACCATCTCGGCAGCGATCGCCGTCGATCTCGCCCGTCGAGGCCTTCGCACGCTCGTGATCACGGTCGACCCGGCCCGGCGCCTCGGGACCGCCCTCGGGCTGGCGGGGGTCGGCGCCAAGCCGGTCGCCACCCCCGAGCCCCACCTGTGGGCGGCGATGCTCGACGCCACCGAGTCCTGGCACGACGTGGCCCGCCGCTACGCCGACCCGGTCGTCGCCGACCGGTTGTTGGAGAACCCCTTCTTCGACGCCGTGGCCCGGCGCTTCCCAGCCAGCCAGGCCTTCGCCGCCGCCGACACGATGGCCACCCAGGTGCTGTCTGGCGAGTGGGAGGCGGTGGTCGTCGACACCCCCCCGTCGGGAGGCGGGGTCGAGTACTTCACCGCCGCGGCCGACATCACCGACCTCGTTGGCGGGCGGCTCATCCGGGTCCTGACCGGCGGGCGCCTGCCGGGAGCCCGTCGCCTGTTCGTCATCGCCGGGGCGCCGATCCTGCGCCTCGCCGATCACATCCTCGGTGGGCCGACCCTCACCGAGGTGGCCGACTTCCTCTTCGACCTGCGGACGACCTACGACGGCCTCGCCGCCCGGGCCGACGAGATCGACGCCATCCTGCGGTCCTCGAGCTCGGTGGTGGTGACCACCCCCGACCCCGGGCCGATCGAGGAGGCGCTCGCCTTCGGCTTCACCCTGCCCGACGTCGCCGCCGCCCCGGTCGTCACCCTGCTCAACCGGGCACTGCCCGCCGCCTGGGCGACCGACCTCGACGTGTCGGGGGACGAGGAACCCGCCCCCACCCTCCGGGGCTGGGCGGCCGAGGCCGCTCGCCAGGAGCGGCTGCGCCGCCGGCTCGAGGCGACGCTCGACGGACCGGTGGAGCCGGTGTGGCGACTCGCGGACGCACCGGTGGGGCTGGACGCGCTGGCGGCGATGCTGCCGGCGGGCGTGGTGGACCGGGTGGCGGGACCCGACGGGCGACGGTTCGTCGGTTCCTAGACCGCACCCGCCCCGAACAGCTCCCGGATCTCGGCGAAGAGATCGGAGCGGGGCTCCACCCGGAAGCCGTTGAGGCGCACGACCTTGTGGCCCCCATCGGAGGCGACGTGGAGCAGCACGTCGGACGAGCCGGGGTGGTTGCCGAGCACCGCCTGCAAGCGACCGACCTTCTCCTTGGTCAGGTGGGTCGCCGGCACCTCGATGCGGACCGCCGCCCCGGCGTCGAGTTTCGGTACCACGATCGACTGGGCGACCACCTTGACCTCGTCGCCTCGGTTGTCGATCCGACCCCGGACCAACAAGACGGCGTCCTCGGCCACCAGCGGGCCGTACTCCTCGGCGGTGCGGGGGAAGGCCAGCACCTCGACCGAGCCCTGCAGGTCCTCGAGGGCGAAGAACACCATCGGCTTGCCGTCCTTGGTGTAGCGCCGGGTGACGGCGCCGACCACACCGCCGATGACCACTTCCTCCCGGTCGGTCCGCTCGAGGAGCGTGGGGATCGAGGCGGTGACCTGGGCGGCGAGCGCGTGCTCGACGCCGAAGAGCGGGTGGTCGGAGATGTAGAGGCCGAGCATCTCCTTCTCGAACGCCAGCTTCACCATCTTGTCCCACTCGTCGTCGGGCACGACCACCGGCTCCGACGGGGCCGTCTCCTCGCCGCCCGCGAAGAGCGAGAACTGGCCCATGTCCTCGTTGCGGCGCCGCTCGACGGTGACCGACACGATGTCGTCGAGCAACGCGAGCAGTGCCTTGCGCCGATAGCCCATGGCGTCGAACGCCCCCGCCTTCACGAGTGACTCGATCGTCCGCCGGTTGAGCACCGAGAGGTCGACGCGATCGAGGAAGTCCTGGATGTCGGTGAACGGGCCCCCGATCCGGCGCGCCTCGAGGAGTCGCTCGGTGACCCCCTCCCCGACGTTGCGCACCGCCGAGAGACCGAAGACGATCTCGCCGTCGACGACCGTGAAGTCCATGTCGGAGCGGTTCACGTCGGGTGTCGTGACGACGATGCCCATCGACCGGCACTCGGCGAGGTACAGCGACGTCCGGTCCTTGTCGCGCTTGGTCGAGGTGAGCAGGGCCGCCATGTACTCGGCGGGGTGGTTCGCCTTCAGCCACGCGGTCTGATAGGCCACGAGGGCGTAACAGGCGGAGTGGCTCTTGTTGAAGCCGTAGCCGGCGAAGTACTCGATGAGCTCGAAGAGGCGGTCCCCGAGCTCGGCCGGGTGGCCCTGGGCGAGGGCGCCGTCGACGAACTTCTGGCGCTGCTCGGCCATGACCGAGGCGATCTTCTTGCCCATCGCCTTGCGGAGCCCGTCGGCCTCGGCCATCGAGAAGCCGGCGATCTGCTGGGCGACCTGCATCACCTGCTCCTGGTACACCATGATGCCGTAGGTGTCGCCGAGGATCGGCTCGAGGTCGGGGTGGTCGTAGGCAACCTCCTGGCGACCGTGCTTGCGCTCGACGTACATCGTGTGCATGTCGGCGCCGAGCGGTCCCGGTCGGTAGAGGGCGTTGACGGCGATGATGTCGTCGAAGCGGTCGGGGGCCAGCTTGCGGATGAGCGACTGCAGCCCGCTCGACTCCAGCTGGAACACCCCGATGGTGTCACCACGTCGGAGCAGGTCGAAGGTGGCCGGGTCGTCGAGGGCGACCCGATCGATGTCGGGGCGGCTCCCGGTCGACTTCTCGATCAGGTCGAGCGCCCGATCGATGATCGTGAGGGTCCGCAGGCCGAGGAAGTCCATCTTCAGCAGGCCGAGGTCCTCGACCCCGTGCATCTCGTACTGGGTGACGACCTCGGCCTCGTCGCCCTTCTGCTGGATCGGCACGATCTCGGTCAGCGGGCGGGGGGCGATCACGACGGCGGCGGCGTGGATGGAGTCCTGGCGGCGGAGGCCCTCGAGGCCCTGGGCGGTGTCGAGCACCTGCCGCACCTCCGGCTCGGCCTGGTAGGCCTGCCGCATCCCGCCGCCCTCGCTGTAGAACGACTTCTGGTGGTCGGAGGCGTCGGGCCCCGGCGCCGTCAAGCAGTCGGTGATCGTGGCCTCCTTGCCGAGGATCGGCTGGGGCCACATCTTCGAGATCCGGTCGCCGAGGGCGTAGGGATGACCGAGCACCCGGGCGGCGTCCCGGACGGCCTGCTTCCCCTTGATGGTGGAGAACGTGATGATCTGGGCGACGTGGTCGGAGCCGTACCGCTCGGCGGCGTAGCGGATCATCTCGCCCCGGTACCGCTCGTCGAAGTCCATGTCGATGTCGGGCATCTGGCGACGGCCCGGGTTGAGGAACCGTTCGAAGATGAGGCCGTACTCGAGGGGGTCGAGGTCGGTGATGCCGAGGCAGTACGAGACGATCGCCCCGGCGGCCGAGCCACGGCCCGGGCCGGTGCGGATGCCGTGCTCACGGGCGTAGCGGATGAGGTCCCAGACGATGAGGAAGTAGGCCGGGAAGCCCATCTCCTCGATGATCCGGAGCTCGTGGTCGATGCGCTCGATCACCTCGGTCGGCAGCGGGTCGGGATAGCGCTCCCGGGCCCCGGCGACCACGAGCTCCCGCAGGAAGGAGGCCTCGGTGTGCCCGTCGGGCACCGGGAACTCGGGGAGGAGGATGTTCCCGAACTCGAGCTCCACGTTGGCGCGCTCGGCGACCCAGAGGGTGTTGTCACAGGCACCCGGGTAGCGGTCGTTCGGGAAGAGGGCCCGCATCTGGGCGGCCGTCTTCAGGTAGTACTCGGGACCGCCGTTGAAGCGGAAGCGGTTGGGCTGGTCCTTGGTGGACCCCGTCTGGATGCAGAGCAGGGCGTCGTGGGCCTCGGCCTCGGTGGGGGTGACGTAGTGGGCGTCGTTGGCAGCCAGGAGGGGGGCGTCGATCCGGCGGGCGATCTCGACGAGGTCGGGCAGCACGGATCGCTGGGCCTCGAACCCGTGGTCCTGCACCTCGATGAACCAGTTGTCCCGGCCGAAGATGTCCTGGTACATCGCCGCCACCTCGACCGCGCCCTCGAAGTCGCGGGCCTGGTTGTCGTTGCCCTCCTCGGTGCCGGCGTCGGGGGCCAGCATCTGGGGGACGTGACCACCGAGGCAGCCGGAGGTGGCGATGAGGCCCTCGGCGTGCTCGGCGAGGAGCTCGACGTCCATCCGGGGCTTGTAGTAGTAGCCCTCGAGGTACGCCCGGGAGGCGAGGGTCAGCAGGTTGCGGTACCCGACCTCGTTCTCGGCGAGCAGGGTCATGTGGTAGCGGGTGCCCCCACCCCGGGGCCGGTCGAAGCGGGAACCGGGGGTGAGGTAGGCCTCCATGCCGATGATGGGTTTCACCCCGGCGGCGGTCGCCGCCTTGTGGAAGTCGACGACGCCGTAGAGCACGCCGTGGTCGGTGATGGCGACGGCCGGCTGGTCGTCGGCGGCGGCGGCGCGGACCACCCGGTCGACGCGGGCGGCGCCGTCCAGCATCGAGAACTCGGTGTGGAGGTGGAGGTGGGCGAAACGGTCCGGCATCGAATTACAAGGGTGGGATTCGCACCGTAGCAGCGGGCGACCCGGCGGACCCACTGCTCGCGAAATCGCGCCGAAGGAACGGCTCGCTCAACCCAGCGGGACTGCCGGGACGACCTGGGTGAGGACGATCAACCCCACCGTGAGGAGCCCGAGGATCCAGGTCGAGGACCGGGCATCGGGCTGGGCCCGGACCAGGGCGAAGGTCACGACGCCGGCGAGGAATCCGCCGAGGTGGCCCTGCCACGAGATGCCGGGGAGCAGCGAGATGGCGGCGTTGATGAGCAGCAGCGAGAGGATCGAACGGAATTGGGCGTTGCCGGTCACGGTGCCGCGGTTGGCGAGGGCGGAGCCGAACCAGAGTCCGAACAGGCCGAAGATCGCCCCCGACGCCCCGACGGCGAGGCTCGCCGGCGGTGCGAGGTAGTAGACGGCGACCCCACCGGCGACGGCAGCGAACACGTAGGCGGCCACGAACCGCCCCGTGCCGAGGCGTCGCTCGAGCGCCGGTCCGAGGATGTAGAGGGCGTACATGTTGAAGCCGATGTGGATGAAGCCGCTGTGCAACAGGGCATGGGTGAGGAGGCGCCACCACTCCCCCGACTGCACGGCCAACGGGCTCATGGCGAAGGCACCGAACCCGACGATGCCGAAGAAGCTGAGGACGTAGGCGACGACCGTGGTGGCGATGATGAAGTAGGTGGCCGGCGAGGTGTCGCGCAGGGAGAGGCGTCCGCCCCGCGCCCGCACGACCCGCTGGGTGCCTGCCTCGGCGACACACGTGGGGCAGCGCTGGCCGACCGCCGCGTCCACGGCGCATTCGCCGCAGATCGGCCGGCCGCAGCTGCTGCAGGCGAGGTACGTCTGGCGATCGGGGTGGCGGTAACAGACGGGGATGACGTCCTGGCGGTCGTCCATGGCGGTCAGGGTAGGGACGGGTCGGACCGTACGGACACGGCCTCCTCGGCCCGCTCAGTGCTGCTGGGCGGTCGACGCCGCCCGCAGGTCGTCGAGGGTGGCGGCGAGCTCGGTGGGCAGCGGGCTCTCGACCGTCACCATCGTCCCGTCCTCGGGATGGGCGAAACCGAGCCGGGCGGCGTGGAGCCAGGTGCGGTGCAGGCCGAGGGTCGGCGTCGAGGAGCGCCGGTACACCCGATCGGCGACCACGGGATGGTCGATGGCGGCCAGGTGCACGCGGATCTGGTGGGTGCGCCCGGTCTCGAGGCGCACCTCGAGCAGCGACACCGGAGGGTGTTCGAATCGCTCGAGCACCCGATAGTGGGTACGGGAGGGTCGGCCGAACGGGCCGACCCGGCGTCGGGTGGGGACCTCGGGGTCCCGTTCGATCGGGGCGTCGATGGTGCCGGTCGGCGTGCCGAAGTGGCCTTCGGCGAGGGCCAGGTAGGTGCGGGCGACCTCCCGACGGCGAAGCTGGTCGGCGAGGGCGTCGAGCGCCGCCTGGGTCTTGGCCACCAACAGGGCGCCCGAGGTGTCCCGGTCGAGTCGATGGACGAGCCCCCACCGTCCGGGCTCCCCCACGTCGCTCATCGACGGCCACCGGGCCACGAGACCCGCCGCCAGGGTCGGTACCTTGCCCCCGGCGCCCGTGTGGACCACCAGCCCGGCGGGCTTGTCGACCACGGCCGCCACGTCGTCCTCCCACAGCACGTCGATGTGCACGGTGGGGTCGGGCTCGTGCAGGACCTCCTCCGGCTCTGGGAACGTCAACACGTCGCCGTCGGCCACGCGGGCCGAGGGGGCGGCGGGCTCCCCGCCCCGGGTGGCCAGCCCCTCGTCGATGAGGCGCCGCGCCTCCGCTCGGCTGACGGCTGCGAGCAGCGACAGGGCCCGGTCGAATCGTTCCCCGTCGAGGTCGGCGGGGACGGTCTCAGACGGCATCCCGCTCCCGGGTGAAGGCCAGGACGAGTAGCAGCCCCACGCCCACGGTCAGCGAGGCATCGGCGACGTTGAAGTTGGGGATGACCGGGATCCGGATGAAGTCGACGACCGCTCCGTCGGCCAGCCCGTCGCCACGGGTGAGTCGGTCCACGAGGTTCCCGGCCGCCCCACCGGCGATGGCGGCGAGGCCCACGACCTCACCGGTCCGCTCGGCTGCCCGGATCATGAAGGCGACGACGCCGAGCGCCACCACGGCGGCGAGTGCGAGGTAGGGACCGGCTCCCTGCAGGATCCCGAAGGCGGCTCCCGGGTTCTCGGCATACTGGAACGCCAGCCACCCGTCGATGACGACGATGGGGCTGCCCGGTAGCGTCGCCTCGGCCCACGCCTTCGTGACCTGGTCCCCGACGAGGACCCCGCCGGCAACCAGCGCGGCGAGGACCCAGCGATTCACCGACGCTTCCGGGCGCAATCCACGCAGAGGGTGACATGGGGCATGAACCGCAGTCGCTCGACGGGGATGTCCTCGCCACAGGACTCGCAGATCCCGTAGGTGCCGGCGTCCATCCGACGCATGGCGTGGTCGATCTGGCGGACCCGATCGGCGGCGGCCTCGTCGAGTTCGCGGGCCATCTCGTACTCGAACGAGAGGGTGCCACCCTCGGCCGTGGTCGGGTCGGGGATCCGCTCCGACGGCGATTCGCTCTGGAGGGCCTCCTCCAACTCGCGCTCGTGCTCCTCGATCTGGTGGATCAGCTTGGCGCGCTCTTCCTCCAACGCCTCGCGAAGCTTGGCGACGGTCGATTCGGCGAGTGTGCGTGCCATCCTGGACCTCCATCCGCGCCGATCGCTTGGAACCCCAAGCACTCGGCGACCTTCTTGGGGCTGCGCCCCCCTTCACCACCGCCGCCACCTGCCGGCGGCGGCCGCGCCCCGAGTAGACAGGGCATGCCGACTCCTCGGCGACGGAGGAGACTAGTCCGATCGGGGGGTCGTGCCTCGGCGTGTGGCGCGGGACGCGGGTTGAGTCCGCCCCGGGGGCGGGTATCTCGTATCGGGTAGCGGCGGGGGTTCGCCACCCCCCTCCCACTCCGTTTCGCTCCGTGGGGCCCATCCCCGCTCCGGAGGGATCTCCTCAGTCCGGGGGGCCCCGTTTCTGGCCGGGTGGGAGCAGGCGTCGTCGGCCCGGCGGCGAGGTTCGGTCGATGGTGAAGCCTCGACGATGCACGACGACGTGATGGTGGAACCAACACAGGGTGGCGAGATTCCAGTCCTCGTTCGGCCCGCCGTGGGCCCGGGGAACGAGGTGGTGGACCT
>JBFLKR010000149.1:0-3311 GCA_040883295.1 Acidimicrobiia bacterium | reverse complement strand
GCCTGGCGAACTTCGGCGACATCCACCTGCGGATGTGGTGGCTGCTGCCGATCGGCTTCGCCATCCAGGCCTCGTCGGCGTTCCTCCCCGAGACCGACTGGGCCCACACCGCCGGCCTCGTCCTCGTCCTCTCGTCGTACGTGCCGCTCATCATCGCCGTCGGCGCCAACCGGGACCGTCCCGGCATGCTGCTGGCCGGGCTCGGCATCCTCGCCAACTTCACGGTCATCGCCGCCAACGGCGGCATGCCGGTCATGCCTGACGCGATCAGGGCCGCCTCGGGGTTCACGATCGACGAACCGTCCATCACCGCCGCCAAACACGTGATCTTCGACGAGTCCACGCGGCTCGGCTTCCTCGCCGACGTGATCCCGCTCCGGATCTTCGGCCAGGGTCACGTGATCAGCCTCGGCGACGTGGTGTTGGCGATCGGCCTGGGGGTGTTCCTGGAGGGCGAACTCCGCAAGCCGGTCCGGTGGTTCAAGCACCGGGCGGCCTCCCGCTCGGGCTCGGGCTCCGCCCACCGGGACTAGGTGGCGCCGACCACCTCGTCCGATCGGTGCTCGAGCACCGTCCGGAGGCTCCGCACCACCACCGGGTCGTAGTCGTAGACCGTTCCCCGATGGAGCAGTTCGAGCGCCTCGAGCGGTGAGGCCCCGGCGTCATGGACGGCTCGGTCGTAGGCGGAGGCGACCTTGACGATGCGGGCCTCGATCGGGATCTCCGGGTCGTCGTCCTGGCCGGGACGTCGATAGGGATTGTGGTGGACCTGCACGATGTGGGCGGCATCGGTGAGGTAGTCGGCCTCGGCGATGATCTCCGACGACCAGCGAGCGATGTCGTCCTCGGTGTAGCCGTGCTCGACGATCGACGGCTCGGTGAGGGTGATCCGGCCGATGTCGTGCATCAAGGCGGCGTATTCGAGCGTCTGGACCCGATTCGGGGCCAGGCCCATCTCCTTGCCGATCCTGACCGCCACCCGGGCCGTGCGGTCGGCGTGGCCCTCCAGCGCCAGACCCCCCACCTCGGGGATCCGGGCCAGGGCGCGGATGGTCTGGCCGTACGTCGTCCGGGTGTCGTCGTAGCGGCGGAAGGAGGCGAAGGTGATCTGGAAGGGGATGGCGCCGACCACCACGGCGACCCAGGGGTCGGAGAACTGCCAGACGAGGCCGAAGGCGGCGCCTGCCGCCATCAGCGAGCCGATGAGGGGCAGGTCGCGGAGCCCGACGCCGGCGACGTAGGCGAGGCTGGTGGTCTCGGTCCGGTGGATCGCCACCAGGCGAAAGAACACCTCGACGGCGAACCAGGTGAGGGCGGCGACGCCCCAGAGGACCACCGTGCCGAGGTCGTTGGAGATCTCGATCGGCACACCGGACAGGAACAGCACCGAGGCGTAGGCCGCTGCGCCCGCCACGCGGCGGACGTCGATGGCGAGACGGAGTGGGGGGGCCACGCCGACCAACCGGGACAGTCGGACGGTCGCGATGCCGACGGCGAGCATGCCGAGTGTCGCCTCGGGCACCGGGAAGAGGAACGGCACGGCCGCCCCGACGAGGAGCAGGAGGTCGAGGCGGGACCCGCCGGGCCCACGCAACTGGAAGCGGGGGCCGACGGCGAAGGCAACGGCGCCGAACACGACCAGCCACCACGTGGCGGTGCCCGGCAGGGCCACCACCGCCACGACGGCGGCGACGGCGACGGCGACGAGGTCGGTGAGGTGGGCCCTCATCGCTGCACCCGCCTGCTCGCCTCGGCCGGGTCCCGTCCCTCGGCGATCGCCCGGGCGGTCTCCTCGTCGTGGATGTCCGGCGAGCCGTAGATCTCGCCGCGGGCCTCGATGGCGCGGACCAGCGCCTCGACGGCCTCGGGCATGAACTGGCTGCCCGAGCACCGCCGCAGCTCCTCGAAGGCGTACTGCTGGCTGAGGGCGACCCGGTAGGAGCGGGTCGTGGTGATGGCGTCAAAGGCGTCGGCCACGGCGAGGATCGCCGACTCCCGGGAGGGGCGCTGGCCGGTGCGCTCGCCGTCGAAGAAGTGGTGGGTGCCCTCGGCGATCTCGACCATGGGCTCGAGGAACTCGACCTCGTTCAGGATCTCGCCCACGGCATGGTCGTGCCGCCGCATGACCGCCCATTCCTCCTCGGTGAGGCGGCCCTTCTTCTGGATCAACTCCTTGGGGACCACCAGCTTGCCGATGTCGTGCAGCAGCGCCGCCCAGTTGAGCGACTCGAGCCGGTTGCCGCGGAGGCCCATCTCCTCGCCGATGAGGATGGCGAAGTGGGCCACCCGCTCGGCGTGGCCCCGGGTGTACAGGTCCTTGGCCTCGAGGGCCTTCACGAAGCCGGCCAGGGTCGCCTCGTGGGCCTCGCGCAGCGTGCCGAACGACACGAAGGCCTGATGGCCGACGAGGAAGAGCACCATCATGAGCACGAAGAGCAGCGTGGAGCCGCCGGTGGCGACATAGGCGTAGCCGAGGACGCCGCCGACGAGGCCGACGAGGAGCGAGGAGGGGATCAGCGTCGCCATCCCCGACCACAGGTTCGGGATGGAGCGGGAATAGACGAACCGGACGATCAGATACACCTGACCGAGGTTGACCGCCAGATGCACCGCTGACGCCAGGCCCGCGGCCATGATCGCCGCTAGGGGAGATGATCCGAGGACGCCAACACCGAGTTCTACGGCGGCACCCACGAGGGCTCCCGTCACGGCGAGCTGGCCGAAGTTCCAGATGGGCTCGTGGACTCTTCGCCCCTTGATGTCGGCTTCCTGCAGGGCCGAACCGGCGGCGAGAATCGCACAGGTGAAGACAGCGGAGGCCCCGAGCAGCGCACTGGCGACACCACCGGCCAGGAGCACCATCCCGCTCGACGAGGCGCTCATGTTGCCGTTGACCTCGACCGAGCGGAAGCCGAGATAGGCGTTGACCGCCAGGAGCGGGAGCAGCACGCCCACTTCCGGCAGCCCGGTCGCGAATGACGCAGCCAACCAGATCGTGCCGATTCCGACCACTGCATAGCCGATCGTCATTGCCATCCGACGACGGCCTTGGCGGGCGTGGTGCTCGCCGATGGGGCGCCTAGGCATGGCGCCCTCCCCGATCAGGTGACCCCCCGTGGGTCATGGCTAGGTGACGCGGAAGTTGGCAGCGCCGGCGGCGAGCAAGGTCGCCAACGTCGCTGCGATCGCAATCAGTCGAGCACGCATGGTGGACATCACCTCGGATCATGGATTCCGTGGCGGCGCTGAGTGCACCACGGTCCTCTCCGCTCCGCTGCTCGCTAGGGACACCACGGGGGGTCACCTGGTCG
>JBFLKR010000148.1:0-4880 GCA_040883295.1 Acidimicrobiia bacterium | reverse complement strand
GGCGCCGGCTCCGGCGCCCATTCCGCCACCTGCTCATCGGTGGGCAGGGCGTCGGCCGAGAAGTTGCCGGGGGCGTTCCAGAGCAGCCACCCGACCCCACGCTCCTCGGCGGCGCGGATCGATTCGAGGATCTGGGCGTCGGTCCACCAGAACGCCTGCAGCCACGGTCGCAGGACCGCTCCCGGCTGCAATCGCGGGGCGGCGTCGTCGATGGCGTCGGCGGTCACCTCGTAGGGGAAGTCGTTGGGATCGGGGAAGCCGAGCCAGCCATCCGAGTAGTGCGACGGGTACACCATCGGGCTGACGACGTCGAGCGGACGTGAGAGTTCCTCGGGTCGCTGCCCGATCGCCTGGTCGTCGGGGGTCGACACGACGATGCCGAAGATGTCCCCGCTCACCGCGCATCCCATCGGGTGGAGGCGGTCCCGGGCCTCCGTCAGGTAGGCCTCGATCGTGGCCACCCGGTCGGCCTGGGTCATCTGCCGCTGACCCGAGAGCGGGGCGGCACCGCCGGTCGGGAAGCGGATGTAGTCGAACTGGATCTCGTCGAAGCCCAGCGCACAGGCCTCCTCGGCCAGGGCCAGTGGGTACTCCCACGCCTCCCGGATCCGCGGGTCGATCCAGGGGTAGCCGGGGACGAGTCGTTCCTCGGGGACGGCGGCGGCACGGATCCCGTCCTCGAAGGAGACGACCCGCGTGATCGTGTAGAGGCCCCGCTCATCGGCGGCAGCCAGCAGCTCGACCGGGTCGTACATGGGCTTGACGGCCCCGATCGCGTACGCCTCCTCGACCGACGTGTCGTACAGGACCGTGCCGCCCTCCTGCTTGGTGTCGAACACGAGGGCGTTGACGGCGGTCTCGTCGGCGAGGTCGAGCAGGCGCTCGAAGGCGGCGGGGTCCTCGGCGACGGTGCCCGACACGCGCAGGGCCCGGACGTGGCGGGGTTCCACGACCAGCTCGACGGTGGTCGCCGACCCGTCCCAGACCGCCGTCCCGCCGACCCAGCCAGGCCGCCCCACGGACGCCTCGGCGATCGGCACCGGCCCGAGTGCCACGATGCCGTCACCATCCGAGGTCGCCGTCTCCCCGCCCACGGTGACCGTCGCCCCGGCCACGGGGTCACCCGCCGAGTCCGTCACCCGGCCGTTGAAGTAGGCGGTGGGGTTGGTGGTGGTCGTCGTGGTCGTGGTGGTGGTGGTGGTGGTGGAGGTCGTCGTCGTCGTGGTGGTCGTCGTCTCGGAGAGGAACGCCAGCGGCTGGAAGTCGGCCGAGCAGGCGGCCGACACCAGGGCAAGCGCGACGAGCAGGAGACCGAGGCGAGGCATTCCGATCGGCATGGTACGGAGGCGGCGGACTACCCGCCGAGGCCGCCCACCGCGGCCACCGCCAGCACCGCCGACACCCCGAGGGCCACGGCCACCCGTACCAGCCAGGCGCGGCGGTCGCCGGCCCGAGCGGCCCAGACGGACACGAGCGCCCACACCAGCACGTCGAACGGCCAGGCGAACGCGAAGCCCCCGCTGGACAGGAACTGGAGAGCGGCGGTGGCGGGGGCGCCCAGGAAGAAGACGAACGCCCGCACCACCCCGACCGTCTGGGGGTCGGCTCCGAAGAGCAGCAACGAACCGACGGCGAGGAGTCCCCCGAACACGGCGAGGGCCTCGACGATCGGCCGGCAGCCGACGCCCTCGGTGTCGGCGTCCGACGCTGGGTCGCTCACCGGAGCAGCGAGTCGAGGCCGACCGTCATCGGCTCGGTCATACCGCCGACCGAGCGGAGTGCCAGGAGGACGCCGGGCACGAACGAGGAGCGGTCGAGGGAGTCGTGGCGGATCGTCAGCACCTCACCGGGGTTCCCCAGCAGCACCTCCTGGTGGGCGAGGAGGCCGGGGAGGCGGACCGAGTGAACCCGCACACCGTCGACGTCGGCGCCCCGAGCTCCGGTCACCACCTCGACGGACTCGACTCGGCGACGCTGCTCGCCACCGAGTCCGAGGGCCGTCGAGAGGGCGGTGCCGGAGGGGGCGTCCGCCTTGGCGTCGTGGTGGAGCTCGATGACCTCCGAGGCGGCGAACCACCGGGCTGCCTCCGCCGCGAAGCGCTGCATGAGCACCGCGCCAATGGCGAAGTTCGGCACGATCAGGAGTCGGCCGGCGGCGTCGGCCCAGACCCGTTCGGCCTGGCCGAGCCGCTCGGCGGTGAACCCACTGGCGCCTACCACCACGTGCCGGCCCGCCGCAGCGTGGTCGGGGAGCCGGTCGAGTACCGACTCGACGGGCGCCCACTCGAGCACGACATCGGCTCCCTCGAGCACCCCCGGGTCGGCGGACACCTCGACCCCGCCGGCGATGTCGCCGGGATGGCCTGGATCGAAACAGGCCACCAGGTCCAGGTCGTCGGCCTCCGCGACCGCGGCGGCGGTCGTCGCTCCCATCCGCCCTGCGGCGCCGGTGATGGCCACGGCGATCACTATCCCACCCCCGGCATCGAGCGGACGGCGGCTTCGTCGACGGGGCCGAGCACCGTGGCCACCCGAGGTCGGGTCAGGATCTCGCAGGCCAGGTCGCGGACGTCGTCGGCCGTCACGGCGTCGATGCGGGCCATCCGCTCGCCCGTGGAGAGCAACTCCGCGCCGGTCACGGTCTGGCGGCCGAGCCGGGCCATCCGCGAGTTGGCGTCTTCGAGCGCCAGCGCCAGGGAGCCCCGGACGGACCCCTTGGCTCGCTCGAGCTCGACGGTCTCGATCCCCCGAGCGGCCACGCCGGCAAGTTCCGCGTCGAGCAGGGCGGCGACCTCGGTCAGGTGGCGCGGGTGGGTGCCTGCGTAGACGCCCCAGACACCGGCGTCGGCGAATGGCATGCCGAAGGAGTAGACGCTGTAGGCGAGGCCCCGCTCTTCGCGGATCGACTGGAACAGGCGCGAGGACATGCCGCCACCGAGCACGTGGTTGAGCAGCTCGAACGACCATCGACGGTCGTCGCCGCGGGCGAACAGCTCGGCACCCAACAGGAGATGGGCCTGCTCGGTGTCCTTGGTGACGACCCGCAGCCCGCTCTCGGTGCGGTGGGGGCCGTGGTCGTGGTCGACGGGGTCACCACCCCACTCGTCGAACTCCGCCGCCACCGTCTCGACGACCCGCTCGTGGGGCAGCGCTGACACGACCGCGACCACCGCCGAACCGGTCGTGTAGCGGCGCTTCCAGTAGCCGCCGAGGTCGTCGCGGGTCATCGCCTCGATCGAGCCGATCGTGCCCAGGACGGGCCGCTCGAGGGCATGCCCGGCAAAGGCGGCCTGGGAGAACGTCTCGAAGGCGCTGTCCTCGGGGTCGTCCTCGCTCATGAGGATCTCCTCGATGACGACCTGCCGCTCGGAGTCGATGTCGACGTCGCGGAACGCAGGCCGTTGGAGCATCTCGCCGAGCAGGTGCAGGGATCGGTCCAGGTCCTCGTCGAGGCATCGGACCCAGAAGCACGTGTACTCCTTGGTCGTGAACGCATTCGACTGGGCGCCCATGGCGTCGAACGCCTCGCTGATCTGGCGGGCGGACAGCCGGTCGCTCCCCTTGAAGAGCAGGTGCTCGAGGAAGTGGGAGGCGCCGGCCTCGTTCTCCTGCTCGTCTCGGGTCCCGGTGTCGAGCCAGACTCCGATCGCCGCCGATCGGATCCCCGGCATCTCTTCGGTGATCACCCGGAGGCCGTTGGGCAACGTGGTCAGGTCGTAGAAGGACATCGGTGGGTGGGCAGTGTACGGGTCGAGGGCCCGAAAGACTCAGGTGGGGTGGCCTCCAGCGCCACGGAGGAGATCCCCCCGGAGGGGAGATCTCCCATGACCGCCCTCCGGTCAGATGAGGGCGTCAGCTCCGGTGGCGCTCCACCCAGTCGGTCACCAACGCCGCCACTCGGTCCGGTACGACCTGGGGCAACCAGTGGGGGGCGTCCTCCACCAGGACCTCGTCGTAGGCGCCATCGACCCACTCGCCCGAGCCGGTCGCCAGCTCGGGGACGAATGCCCAGTCCTTGGCCCCGTGCACGTAGCGGGCCGGGATCGGGCAGCGGGGCGGGTCGATCGGGGTGTCGGGGTTCATGACCAACGGCGAGTACGACGCCCGGTACCAGTTGGCCATCCGCCGGATCCGCTCCGGTGGGTCGAGCCACTCGGCCCGGTAGGCCTCGACCTCGTCGGCGGGGAGGGCGCCCGCGAAGGCGAAGTGGGCGATGAGCCGGGCCTCGTCACGAGTGAGCAGATCGAGGCCGTCGTCGGTCTGCATGAGCCACGAGTAGAACCCGTTGCGCAGCTGGCGGACGTCGGTGGCGGTCACTTCTCGCATGCGGCCGGGGTGGGGTGACGCCAGCACGACGACCGCGTCGAGCATCGGGGCGAGGGCGGCGGCCGACGACCAGGCGACCGCGCCGCCGAAATCATGCCCGACGACGGTGGCCCGCTCGACACCGGCCCAGGCGATCACCCCGGCGAGGTCGGCCACTGACTGCGCGATCCGATACGCCGCCACGTCGTCGGGCATGCCGGACCGACCGAAGCCCCGTTGGTCGTAGGCGATGACCCGGTACCGGTCGGCGAGCAGTGGCACCACCCGGTCCCAGCAGCGGACCGAGTCGGGCCAGCCATGCAGGAGGACCAACGGGTACCCGTCCTCGGGACCGTGGACCTCGACGTGGAGGTCGACCCGGTTGGGGGTGACGATCGTGCCGTTCCTCATGTCACCACCACCTCGGCCCCCTCGAAGGCCGCGAAGGCACCGGTGTCGACGAGGTCGACCAACGTGTCGACTGCCCGGTCGACCTCGTCGATCGTCGTGTAGAGCGCCACCGGCCCGAGGCGGATGCCGTCGGGCGGCCGAAAGTCGGGGATCACGCCGCGGTC
>JBFLKR010000017.1:0-6415 GCA_040883295.1 Acidimicrobiia bacterium | reverse complement strand
TCGACGACAGCAGCCGCAGCGCCTCGCGGATCCCCCGCTCGAGTTGGGGGTCGTCGCCGGCCGCCACGTCCTGGGGTCGGATCTGCACCTCGATGTCGGGATCGGTGCCGTAGTTCTCGACCCCGTACCCGACGTCGACGAACCACGACCCGAACTCGGGCTGGGTCGTGACCGTGCCGTCGACGAGGCTCTGCTGCGGCCAGATACCGATCACGCCGCCCCAGGTCCGCGTCCCGATGAGCGGCCCGAGCCCGTGGATCTTCCACGTGTGGCTGAAGATGTCGCCGTCCGACCCGGCCTGCTCGTTGGTGAGCGCCACCATCACCCCGGTCGGCGACTCGTACGGGAACGGCCGCAGCCCGTGCCAGCGAGTCACCCGCCACCCGAGTCGCTCCCGCCGCAACCGCTCGAGCAGGATCTGGCTCACGTTGCCGCCACCGTTGAAGCGGACGTCGACCACGAGGCCATCCTTTTCCACCTCCTGGCGGAACGACCGATGGAACTCGGCGAAACCCGCCGGTCCCATGTCGGGGATGTGGAGGTAGCCGAGCCGCCCGTCGGAGGCCTCGGCCACCCGGCGTCGGTTGCCCTCGACCCACGCCCGATACCGGAGGGCATGCTCGCCCGACAGCGGCACCACCACCACGTCATGGGGACGTCGCCGACCCCGTCGCAGCGTGAGCGTCACCGGCTTGCCGGCCCGCGCCACCAACAGGGCGTGGGGGTCGACCTCCCGATCGGTGGGGACCCCGTCGACGGCCAGCAGGCGGTCGCCCGGCTCGGCATCCACCCCGGGCGCCGCCAGTGGCGAGTCCACGTTCGGCTTCCACGAGTCACCGCGGATGATCTCCCCGAGCCGCCAACCGCTGCGGGGGCCCCGTTCCAGGACGGCGCCGAGTGACCCCGTCTGCCACTTCGGCAGGGGCGTGTAGTCGCCGCCCATCTCGTAGGCATGGGACGTGCCCAGCTCCCCCTGCATCTCCCACATGAGGTCGGAGAACTCCGAGCGCGCCCCGACCCGGTCGACGAGCGGCTCCCACCGGGCGAGCACGGCCTCCCAGTCGACGCCCTCGAGCTCGGGGTCCCAGAAGTGATCGCGCTGCAGCCGCCAGGCCTCGTGCAGCATCTGCTGCCACTCGTCCCCGGGACGGACCTCCACCGAGATGCGGCCGAGGTCGACCCAGCCGGTCTCCCGGGAGACCTGGTCCTTGCCGTCGCCGGGGTCCTTCCACCCGGCCGGCACCACCCGCAGCTTCTCGCCGACCCGCAGCGCCAGCACCTTGGCCTTCGCGTCGAGGGTGAACCCCCGCACCCCGTCGGCGACCTTCTCCACCTGGCCGGTGGTGAGGTCGATCGACTGCAGGGTCGCCGCAACCGGCGTCGGCGGCAGCGACGGCGGCGGCTTGACGATGGGGTACGAGGAGACGAGCAGCTTGTCGGCCGTTAGGGCGACCCGACCGTGGACGCCGGCCGCCGCCGGCGTGGCGACGACCCGTCCCTCGATCCCGTCGAGGTCGATCTCCACCTCGGGCACCTCGCCGTCCTTCGACTCGCCATTCGCTTCGACGGCCGGGGCACCCGGTGCCCGCGGCTCGGCGCGCAGCGGCGAGAACGGCGCCGTGAGGTCGGCCCGCAAGGTCACGAGGTACGGCTTGCCGTCGGCAGGGAAGCCGTAGTCGTGGAAGTCGAGGTCGGCGACCGGCATGAACTCGCGATGGCTGAGGAAGGCGAGGTACCGGCCCTTCGGGTCGAAGGCGGGCGCGTAGTCGTAGAGCCCCGGCGCGGTCACCCGGTGGGTCCGTCCCTGTTTCGTGTCGTGGACGTGGATCGCCGACGTCAGCTCGGAGTCGTGGGCGGCGAAGGCCAACCAGCGGCCGTCCGGCGACCACGACGTCCCCCCGATCCATCGGTACCGGTTCTCGTGCACCTCGGTGACCGAGCCCTTGGCCACGTCGACCACCAGCAACTCGAACCGGTGGTTGGTGACGGCGACGAGGTCGCCGCTCGGTGCCGGGGCGAGGGTGCGAGCCCGCCCGAGGTCGAGGTGGTGGCGGGTCGGCTCGTCGTCACCGGGGGCGGCCACGACGAGGTGCTCGGTGCCGCCCTCGTCGGAGACCATCACCAGTCGCTCGCCGTCACCCATCCAGGTGGCGAGGCGCTGGCGGGCCCACGACACCGGCCCGTGGCGACGGGGCGTCCCCTCCCACAGGGGCATCGTGAAGGCCCCACCCCGGGCCACCACCGCCAGCGAGTGGCCCTCGGGGTGGAGCGCCACCGACTCGAGGTGCTTGCCGGGGGCCTGGAAGCGGCGGCGCCGGGCCGGCCGGCTCGACGGGAGCTCCACGTCGATGCGGCCCTGCTCGCCGGAGGCGACGTCGAGGGCGAAGAGATCGGCACCCGCCGACCAGACGACCGTGTCGCCGTCGGTGTCGGGGGTGCGGACGTAGAACTCGTCCTCCCCGCTCTCGCGGCGCAGCCCCCGGCCGGTCGTGCCCGCCGAGTACAGGTGGCCGACGCCCTCGTGGTCGGAGACGAACCAGACCCGACCGTCGACCCAGATCGGGTTGACGACGTTGCCGTCGAGCGTGTGGAGGTACCGGCGGAACTCGCCGTCACCGGCAGGGTCGATCCAGAGGCGGCCGGCGAGGCCACCCCGGTACCGCTTCCACCGGGCCGGTTCGCCGTTGTGGAGGCCGAGGACCGTCGCACCGTCGGCCCGGCGGGCGATCGACAGCACGTTGCCCCGCGGCTCGGGGACGGGGCCCGAACCGTCGATCGGCACCCGGTAGAGCCCCCGCAGGCGGGCGAACGGCTCCCGGGCATTGGACGACACCCACACCGCCGAGCCGTCGGGCTCCCAGGCCAACAGTGAGGTGATGCCACCGAGGTGGGTGAGTCGGCGGGGTTCGCCACCATCGGCGTCCATCAGCCAGACGTCCTGGTCGCCCTCGTCGGACGCCGTGTAGGCGATGGCGGCGCCGTCGGGCGACCAGCGAGGGGCGGTCGTCCGGCCCGAACCGGCGGTCAGTCGGGCGGCGGTGCCCCCCGACCGGTCGACGACCCACAGGTCGTCCTCGGAGACGAAGGCGACTCGGTCGCCATGGACGGTCGGGAAGCGGAAGTAGCCGGTGGACATCCGCCGCAGGGTACGACGCGCGAGGGCCCGGGGTCGAAACCCCGGGCCCTCGGATCGGATGAGTCGTCGGCTCAGGCGTCGGCGTCGAGGAAGCCGTTGTCCACGAGCCACCCGCGGGCGACGTCGAAGGGGTCCTCCCCATCGAGGTCGGCCTGCTGGTTGAGGGCGGTGAGCCCCTCGGTGGTGAGGGCGGCGCTCACCTCGTTCAGGGCTTGGGCGACGTCACCGTCGGCACCACCCCAGGACTCGAGCACGTCGGCGTTGAAAGCCGGCGTCAGGTTCTCGACGGGCTGGAGGCCCTGGTCGTCCTCGAGGAGGACGAGGTCGTCGGCGGCGAGCCAGGCGATGGTCGTGAAGACGACGCCCACGTCGATCTGGCCGTTGTCCAGGGCGGTCCGGGTGAGCGGACCGCTCGAGTCCAGCGGCACGAACTCTGCGAAGGTGACCCCGTAGACCGACTCGAGGCCGGGCAGGCAGAGGTCCCGCTCGGGGCACTCCGGCGGGCCGCCGAGACGCAGGTCGCCGGCGACGCCCTGGAGGTCCGACACGGCCGAGAGCCCGAACTCGTCGGCGGTGGCCTGGGTGACGGCGAAGCCGTTCTTGTCCTGGGCCGGCGCCGGGTCGAGGAGCACGATGTTCGACTCCTCCGCCAACGGGACCGCGATGTCGTACGTCTCGTCTTCGTCGGCCGTCGGCTCCCCGCCGAGGAAGAACGTGAGCGTGCCGAGGTACTCGGGCACCAGCGAGATCTCGCCGGACTCGAGTGCCGGCTTCACGATCTCCCGGTTGCCGAGGTTCAGTTGCCGGTCGACGTCGACCCCGCGGTCCTCGAGGACCTGGGCGTAGATCTCGGCGACGATCGTGCTTTCGTTGAAGTTGAACGAGGAGACGACGACGGTCTCGCCATCGCCCTCGATCGAGCCGTCACCCGACCCACAGGCGGTGGCGACGAGCGCCAACACCATGAGGGCCGCCCCGACGGCACGCGTGCGGATGATCCGCATGGGTTTCCCTTTCCGTTTCGTGCGGGCGCGACGGCCCGAGGAGGAAACCCTAGGAGCGGTCGGTCAATTCCCCGAAGCCCCCACGGTGACCCGTCCCTCGGCCCACTGGAGCATCCGGTCGCCGACCACCGCCACCAGCGCGACGAGGACCGCCCCGGTCACCAACTCGCCCTGGTCGCGTTGGGCGAAGCCGTCGATGATGAACCGCCCGAGCCCGCCCCAGGCGATGATCGCGGCGAGGGTGGCCGTGGCGATGACGTCCACGAGGGCCAGGCGCACCCCGGTGAGGACGAGGGGCATCGCCAGCGGGAGCTCGACGCCCCAGAGCACCTGCCGCTCCGAGAGCCCCATCCCACGGGCTGCGTCCACGACGTCGGCGTCGACCTCCTCGACCCCGGTGACGGAGTTCACGAAGAGGGGGACGAGGGCGAGGATGACGAGGGTGAGATAGGACGGCAGGAAGCCCAGCCGACCCGTGCCGATGAACACGAGGGCGAGGATCCCGAAGGCCGGGACCGCCCGGCCGATGTTCACCACGGTGATGGCGATGAGGCTGCCCCGCCGCCGGTGGCCGATCCACAGGCCCAGCGGGATCGCCACGAGCGAGGCCGAGGCGACCGCCAGCAGCGACATCCACACGTGCTCCACGACCCGGGTGGGGATGCCCGCCGGGCCCGACCAGTTGACCGGGTCGGTGGCGAACGCCCACACCTCGGCGAGGAACTCCATCAGGCCGCCCGCCTCGCCCATGGGGTGAAGAGCCGTCCCGTTCGCTGGATGGCCACGTCGAAGGCGATGGCGAGGGCGATCGACAGGACGACGCCCACGATGATCAGCGTCGAGCGGTTCGCCACCGTGTTGAGTCCGCGGAGGATGAACCAGCCGAGCCCGCCCTGGCCGATGAGGGCCGTGACCGTGATGAGACCGACCGTCGAGACCGTGGCGATGCGGATCCCGGCGATGATCACGGGCATCGCCAACGGGAGCCGCACCCGCCACAGCAGGCGTCGGTCCTCGTAGCCCATGCCGGCGGCGGCGTCGAGCACCTCGTCGGGCACCCCGTCGAGGCCGGCGACGGTGTTGCGGACGAGCACCAACAGCGTGTAGGCCACGAGGCCGATCTGGGCGGTGAGGATCCCGAGGCCGGTGATGGGCACGAAGAACGCGAACACCGCCAACGACGGGATCGTGTAGAGGACGGCCGTCGTCGTCGTGATCGGCCGCAGGACCCGGCGATCCGACAGCGCCCACAACGACAGGGCGAAGGCGATGACGAACCCGACCGCCACGGCGATCACCGTCAGGTAGACGTGCTGCCAGGTGCGCTCGGCGATGGTGTCGAGGTTGCGGCCGATCCACTCCCAGTTGACGACGTCGTCGACGGCGGCGAGGACCGGGGTCATGTCGCCAACTGCTGGGCCAGGTGCTCGACGTCGATCATGCCGACGAGGTGGTCGTCGGGGTCGACGACGACCGCCACCCGCGTCCGGGAGTTGAGCACGGCGTCGAGGGCCTGGCGCAGGGTCGTCGCCGTCGTGATCCTGGCGGCGAAGGGGCGGGCGTCGGCGGGGACCGGGCCCTCGTCGAGGTCGGAGGTCCACAGCCAGCCGACGAGCCGGTCGTCGGCGACCACGGTCACCCACTCGAGCCCCCGCTCGTCGATGACCCGACGCGCCTCGGCGCCGGGCAGACCCACCTCGACGGTGGTCGGGGTGTCCAACTCGAGGTCGGCGACCGTCTGCAGCGACAGGCGTTTGAGGCCCCGTTCTCCGCCGAGGAAGTCCTCCACGAACCCGTTGGCCGGCTCCCGGAGGAGATCGGCGGGTGGGGCGTACTGCTCGAGGAGGCCGCCCACGTTGAGCACCGCCACGCGGTCACCCAACTGGATGGCCTCGTCGACGTCGTGGGTGACGAAGACGATCGTCTTGTGGAGCCGGCCCTGCAGCTCCCGGAGTTGGTCCTGCAGCCGGCCGCGCACGATCGGGTCGACGGCGCCGAACGGCTCGTCCATCAGCAGCACCGGTGGGTCGGCGGCGAGGGCCCGGGCGACGCCCACCCGCTGGCGCTGACCACCCGACAGTTCGTGGGGGTAGCGGCCGAGCATGTCGGGGTCGAGTTCCACGAGCCCGGTGAGCTCGTCCACCCGGGCGGTAATCCGGTCGTCCTCCCAGCCGACCAACTCGGGGACGGTGGCGATGTTCTGGGCGATGGTCCGGTGCGGGAAGAGGCCCACCCGCTGGATGACGTAGCCGATGCGCCGGCGCAGGTCGACCGG
>JBFLKR010000147.1:0-6320 GCA_040883295.1 Acidimicrobiia bacterium | reverse complement strand
GGTTCCCGGGCGTCGCGTGGGTCCATGGGTGGGGAGGGGTCGGCTACTGGTCACGCTATCGGGTGGGCGGTCACCCGGCGTTCCATGCCGATCCCGACCACGTCCACCCCACCCGACGCTCCGAACCCAGGGTTCGGGACCGCGCGCCACGGCCGTTCTTGGGGCCGGAGACCGTCATTTCGACGCGCTCGGGCCCACGATTCACCCCCAGCCCGACCGTAGGGTGACGACGTGCGGACGATCTGGGTGCTCGGGGACCAACTCAACCGGTCGATCGGCGCCCTGGCCGACGCCGACCCCCACGCCGACCGCGTCCTCCTGGTCGAGGCCGAGAGCGCCATCGGCTCGCGGCGATTCCACCGCCAACGCCTCCACCTGGTGCTGGCGTCGATGCGGCGCTTCGCCGGCGAGCTCGAGGCGGCCGGCTTCGAGGTCGATCACCGCCGGGCCCCCACCTTCACCGAGGCGTTCCGGGCCCACGTCGACGAGCACCAGCCCGACGCCGTCGTCGCCACCGAGCCCAATTCCCGGGCCCACGACCGGCTCCTGCGCCGTCTCGGGATCGACCTCGTCCGCTCCAACCAGTTCCTCTGCCACCGGGACGACTTCGCCGCGTGGGCCGGGAACCGGGAACGCCTGCGGATGGAGGACTTCTACCGCTGGCAGCGGACCCGGCTCGGCTACCTCATGGACGGCGACGAGCCCACCGGGGGCCGCTGGAACCTCGACGCCGACAACCGCGAGCCGCCCCCCGACGAGGACATCTGGCCCACCCCGCCTCGCAGTCGGCTCGACGACCTGGACCGGGCCGTGCTGGGCGACCTGCCCGAGGGCCTCCCCGGCGCCGACCCGGTCGGTTGGTGGGCCACCTCTCGGCGGGCGGCCCTGGCGCGGCTCAACCACTTCGTCGACGAGGTCCTGGCGGGGTTCGGGCCCCACGAGGACGCCATGACCACGAAGAGCTGGCACCTCGCCCACAGCCTCCTCAGCCCGGCCCTCAACCTGGGCCTGCTCCTGCCCGACGAGGTCTGCGATCGGGTCGAGGAGGCGTTTCGGGAGGGTCGGGTGCCGCTCAACTCGGCCGAGGGGTTCATCCGCCAGGTCATCGGCTGGCGCGAGTTCGTCTGGGGCATCCACTGGCTGTGGCCCGACCAATGGGACGCCAACGAGCTCGAGGCCGACCGTCCGCTCCCGCCGGCCTGGGCCGATGGCGTCCCCACTGACCTCGCCTGCCTCGCCCACACCCTCGAGGGCCTGGACGAGCGGGGCTGGATCCACCACATCCAGCGGCTCATGGTGCTCTCGAACCTCGCCACGTTGCTCGGCCTCGACCCCGCCGGCGTACGGGACTGGATGCGGGAGCGCTACGTCGACGGCGCCGACTGGGTCATGGGCCCGAACGTGTTGGGCATGGGCCTGTACGCCGACGGTGGGCGGATGAGCACCAAGCCCTACGTGTCGGGCGGGGCGTACCTCAACCGGATGTCGGACTACTGCGGGGACTGCCGATTCGACCCCAGGCAGCGGACCGGCGAGCGGGCCTGTCCGTTCACGACGCTCTACTGGGACTTCCTCGACCGACACCGGGACCGCTTCGCGGGCAACCACCGGATGGCCCGCCAGTACGCCACCCTCGACCGGCTGGCCGACCTCGACGAGGTGCGAAGCCGCGCCGACGAGGTCATCGGCGCCCACCTCGCCGGTCGGCTCTGACCGCCGCCACCCCGCCACGAACCCAGGGTTGTGGGCGGGGTGGACGGGCGGAACCGTGGGCTGGGAGCGGTGCCCTGCCCCCTCGCCAGCCCGGGCTTCGGAGGCTGTGGCTCCCGGATCCCTAGGTTCACCCCATGCGAGGACACACGGGCGCCGTCACGACGATCATGCACGACACTGCCGACCTCGACCGGGTGGCGGCGTTCTGGACGCGGGTGCTCGGTCTCGGCATCGCCTACCAGGACGACCGGTACGTCTACCTCGACCAGCTGTCGCCGAACGGGCCCCGGTTGGCCTTCCAGCTCGTCCCCGAGTCGAAGTCGACCAAGAACCGCCTCCACCTCGACCTCCAGGTGCCGGACCGGTCCGCGTTCGTCGAGCTCGTGGAGACGCTGGGCGGTTCGGTGCTCGTGGCCGACCATCGAGAGGGTGAGTTCCCGCCGTGGACGGTGCTCGCCGACCCGGAGGGCAACGAGTTCTGCGTCTACGAGGCGCCCGAACCGCCCACGCCCTGAGTCAGTCGGCGGCGGGTCGCGGTGCGAGGCCGGCCGCCCGGTAGCAGGCATCGATGATGCCCATCGTCAGCACCCCGTCGTCTGCGGTGGTCGGGAACGGGGCGCCGTCGACGATGGCGTCCCGGAACGCGGCGAGCTGGTGGACGTACGTGGAGGACGGGTCGACCGTGATGGCCGTGGTCTCGTCGTCCGTCTCCACGACGAGCCTCGCCCCGCCGTTCTGGGGCGCGAGGGGGTTGGTGGCGAGCAGGTGGCCGGCCGTGCCGGTCACCCGAAGCCAACTCGTGGCCCCCTCGCCGTCGGCGATCATCGACGACGTGATACGCCCGGTGGCGCCCGACGGCCATCGCAGCTCAGCCGTGAGCGACCCGTCGATCCCCGGCACCGGGCACACCGCCTCCGCCCGCACGACCTCGGGGTCGGCCCCGGCGGCGAACCGGGCCCATTGGATCGGGTAGCACCCGAGGTCCATCGTCGACCCACCGCCGAGCGCCAGGTCCCAGCGGATGTCGGTGCGCGGGATGTGTCCGTCGGCGATCTCGAACGCGGCCTCGATCCGGGTGATCTCGCCCAGCGCCCCCGAGGCCAGCACGCCTCGGACCTGGCCGGCCATGGGGTGGTAGCGCCAGTGGTAGGCCTCCATGACCACGCGATCACCCCTTCGGGCAGCCTCGGCGATGCGACCGGCGTCCTCGGCGTTCGCCGCGAAGGGCTTCTCGCAGAGCACGTGCTTGCCCGCCGCGATGGCGGCGATCGCCCAGGGGCGGTGCAGGGAGGCGGGCGTGCCGATGTAGACGGCGTCGACCGTGTCGGCTGCCACGAGCTCGGCGTAGGAGCCCACGGCGAGGGGGATGTCCCAGCGTTCGGCCGCGGCCCGGGCGCGGCCCGGGTCCCGGGCGCCGATGGCTTCGACTTCGACGCCCTCGACCAGGGGGGCGGCCTCGACGACGGCCGATCGGGCGATGCGGGAGGCGGCCAGGATGCCGAGTCGGATGGTCATGGCCGGGACGGTATCGGATCCGCCCGACCGGTCAGCCGCCGACGACCACTCCGATCTCGGCGATCGGTACGAGGTGTTCGCTCTCCGCGTCGGTCACCACGAGGTGGTCCCGTGCCGCCACGATCGTGCCCGCTGCCGATCCGTGCGGGGTGACCACCTCCACCCGGTCGCCCACCAACTCGATGGTCGCCAGCCGGGCGCGCAGCGACCGGTGGGACCGATCGCCCGCGTTGCCCCCGGTGGTGGCGGCACGCCGGCCCAGCAGGACCGGCCCGGCGAGGTTCACCACCACGCGGTCGGTGGCCGTCAGCAGCACCGCATGGTCGCCCCCCAGACCGACGACCCGGCCCGTCCACGAATGGCTTCCGCAGCGAACCGTGACGACGTCGCCGGCCGCCATGGCCTCCCCGACGGCCTCGGCCAGCGACCGGGCCCGGAGGCGAGCGGCCGCCGCCGCCGCCTCATCGGCTCGGGCCTCCTCGCGCCACTCGTCGACCATGACGCGAAAAGTACCCGTCGCGATGCCTTCCGTCGGGCGCTCCGATCGGATACGTTCGCCGACGAGGCGGTCCAGGGAGGGACTCGATGGCAGCAGGGGATGCCACCGGCGTGGTCGGGAGCCGGGCACTGCGGGTGCCGCGACCGAGCGCTCGCCACGTCCTCGTCATCGTGCTGGCGCTCGTGGCGGGCGTCGCCAACGTGGCCCTGCTCAGGTCCGCCGACCGGGCGGTTCCCGTCCTCGTCGCCGATGCCGACATCGCAGCCGGCACCCGCATCGCCCCCGAGCACCTCACCGTCGCCGACCTCGTCGCCACCGGCGACCTCGTCGACCGGTTCGTCCCCGGCGGCGCCTCCGAGGTGGTCGTCGGGCAGGTGGCCACCCGCCCGATCCCGGCGGGCGACCCGATCCTCGTCGGCGACGTGGTGGCGGGCGGTGACGGCGCCCGGGCGATGAGCCTCCCCGTCACCCTGGACACGGCGGTGGGTGGTTCCCTGGTCCCCGGCGACGTCGTCGACGTCATCGGGGTCTCCGACGAGGGCACGGCCTACCTCGCCCGAGGGCTCCGGGTGCTGGCCGTGCCGATCGACGACGGTCTGGGTGCGACCGACTTCGCCCCGACGGTGGCCGTCGATGCCGACACTGCCCTCGTGCTGGCCGCCGCCCTGGAGGCAGGCCCCGTCCACCTCGTGCGGAGCACCGGAGCCGATGGCTGAGGTCGAGATCGTCGTCGGGGTGTCGGCCCGGCCGTGGGCCGACCGCCTGCACCGGTTCTGCGAGGACCACGGCGGGGCCAGGGTCCGGGCCCGAGTCATCGACGAACGAGGGGCACTGGCCCAGGAGGCCCAGGTCGTGGTGGTGGACGACACGGCCTCGTACCTCACCGGTCGGCTCGTCGATCGGCTCCACGCCCGGGGCACCGCCGTCGTGGTCGTGGTCGACGCCGCCCACGTCGCCGAGGTGGGGGAGTGGGTCAACCGCCTCGGTGTCGATGCGGTGGTCCCCGACGACGAACCGGCGGACCGGCTCGTGGCAACGGTGGCCTCGGTGGCCGTGCCCGCAGCGCCCTCCTTGCCGGTGGATCCGGGTCCGATCGGCGAGCGGGGCCGATTGGTCGCCGTCGCCGGGGTCTCGGGCGGCGTCGGGGCGACCGAGGTGTCGGTGGCGCTCGCCCACGCCGCGACAGGACCGGCCGTCCTCGTCGACCTCGACCTCTCCTCGCCGTCGATCGCCCAGCGACTGCGGCTCCCCCTCCACCCGAACCTGCGGTCGGCGGTCGACGCCCACCGGTCGGGCGCCGGCCTCGACGGCCACCTCCACGACGCGGGTGTGGCGGTGCTCGCCGGCCCCGCCGGGTCCGGGGAGTGGTCGGGACTCGACGCCGACGACGTCGTGGCGTTGCTCGAGGACCTGGCGATCGGGCGGACCGTCGTCGTCAACCTGCCTGCCGGGCCACCCCGTCCCCACCCCCACGGGGCGGTGACGGTGGCCGACGTCGCCCGGCCTGCCCTGCGCGCCGCCGACGTGGCCGTGGCCGTCACCCTCCCGAGCCCCATCGGCGTCTCCCGGGTGGCGGAGTGGTTGGCGGCCGCCGATGGCCTGACGGATCGGCTGCACCTGGTGGTCAACCGCACCCCGCCGTCGGTGTTCCGGCGCCAGGAGGCCCGGCTCGAGCTCGAGCGGGCCTTCGAACTGCCGGTGTGGTTCCTCCCCGACGACGCCACCGTCGACCGGGCCGGCTGGGCGGGCGAGGTGGTCCGTCGTGGCGCCTTCCGGCGGGCGACCCGCCGACTGGCGGAGGTGGTGGCGGCGTGACCGCCTACGACCGCATCCGGGCCACCGTCCTCGAGCGCCTCGAGGCCGAGCGGGTCGACGTCACCGACCACGGGGCCGTCGCCGCGGTGGTCGATGACGCCGTCGCCGGGTACGAACGGGAGGCGGCGGTCGGGGGCGGCTTCTCGCTGCGCGATCCCGAGGGGATGCGGCGCCGGGTGCTGGGCGCCCTCACCGGCGCCGGGCCGGTCGACGACCTGCTCGCCCGCCCCGGCGTGGAGGAGGTCTTCATCGAGGGCGATGCCGTCCGGTTCATCGATGGGACCGGCCGGCTGACCCCACTCGGGATGCCCACCTCGGAGGACGAGCTGCGATCGCTGGTCACGAGGCTGCTCGCCGAGACCGACCGCCACCTCGACACCGCCTCGCCGATGGTCCAGGCCCGGGTGCTCGGGGGCACCGCCCGGCTCACCGCCGTCGTCCCTCCCGTGTCCGATCGCCTGTCGGCCACGATCCGTCGCTACGCGGTGCGGCGCCAGACGCTCGACGGACTGGTCGCGCTCGGGGCGTTGGGGCCCGACGCCGCCGGCTTCCTGCGGGCGGTGGCGGCCACCGACGCCTCGGTCGTGGTCTCGGGCCAACCGGGCGCGGGCAAGACGACGATGCTCTCCGCCCTGCTCGACGCCGCCCCGCCCACGGTCTGCATCCGGGCCTGTGAGGAGGTGCGCGAACTGCACGTCCCGCTCGTCCACGGCTCCTACCACGAGGCCCGGCCACCCGGTCTCGACGGGGCCGGGGAGATCACGCTCCGCCACCTGGT
>JBFLKR010000146.1:0-2805 GCA_040883295.1 Acidimicrobiia bacterium | reverse complement strand
CCTCGAGGAGGCCATCGCCGTCGAGGAGGCGGGCCTCGAGGTCGATTCGGCGCCCGAACCAGACGCCGTGGACGAGCTCCGGGAGCAGTTCGAGGCCGACCCGACGTTCGCCGCGGCGTTCGAGGCGCTGACCCCGGGCCGTCGTCGGGCCTATCACCTGTACTTCGCCGACGCCAAGCAGTCCCGGACCCGAGTGGCTCGGATCGCCAAGCACCGGGATCGGATCCTCGAGGGCAAGGGGCTGCGGGACCGGTGAGGCCCAGCGGGTGGGTCAGCGCTGGGCGAAGGCCAGCGCCTCGTCGAGGTACGGCCCCCACTCCTCGTCGGCGGAGACCTCCACCCATTCCTTGAACGTCCGGCCGGCCGGTGCGACGGGCACCCCTCGGCCGGAGTCCACGAGCTCGGTCACCCGCTCTGCCGGCAGCTTGACGACCATGCCATCGGACTCGTGGCCCGGCATGGCCACGAACGCCGTCCCCGCGCGGACGCATCGGAACCCGAACATCGTCCCTTCCTCCAGCCGGCCGGCGGCTAGCAACGGCGCCACCTCGTCCCAGAACCGTTCGCTCACGATGCGCCTCCTGCCTCCGCGATCGTCTCGAGGGTGCTCGAGCGGCTCGATCTCCGATGGCTTCCGCATCCGAGCGTAGGCGGCGGTGTCGGGCGAGCTCGGCGTGCGCCCACGACGGCAGAGTGGCCATGACGTGCGGCTCCGGGAGGTTCGCGCCGTTCGGACGCCCTGAGTCAGCCGGTGGCGACGGAGGCGGCCAGCCACGAGTGGACGAGTGGGACCACGGACGACCCCTCGCCGGCGGCGGCGGCGACCCGCTTCATCGATCCCGAGCGGACGTCGCCGACCGCAAACACACCGGGAACGGTGGTGGCCAGGTTGGCGGGGGGCACGCCGCCTGGCCACCGCTCCATGGGGACGTCGCGACCGGTCAGCACGAACCCGCGCTCGTCGACGGCGACCTCCGCGGGCAGCCACTCGGCGTGGGGAGACGCGCCGAGGAGTAGGAAGAGCCCGGCGGCGGGCCGGGTCCGGCGCTCACCGGTGGCGACGTGCTCGGTGGTGACCCAGTCCAAGCCGACCTCCCCACCGCCGTCGACGACTCGGGTCGACCCCTCGACGGCGATGCGGGGGGAGTTGACGACCTCGCCGATCAGGTACTGCGACATCGTCTCGGTGAGGCCGGGCCGTCGGATGAGAATGGTGACGGATCGGGCGAACCGGGCGAGGTGGAGGGCTGCCTGTCCGGCCGAGTTGCCCCCGCCCACGACGAAGACGTCGCGACCCTCCATCTCCCGGGCGGCCGTCAGGGCGGCCCCATAGAAGACGCCCCGACCCACCAGGGCCTCGATCGCCGGGACCCCGAGTCGGCGGTATCGCACCCCGGAGGCGACGACGATCGACCGAGCCCGGATCTCGCCACCGGTCGTCGTGAGGACATGGGGTGCGCCGTTCCCGGACGTCAACCCCTGCACCTCCCAGCCCGTGTAGAAGCGGGTCCCGAACCGTTGGGCCTGGAAGCGGGCGCGCAGTCCGAGCCGCTTGCCGGAGATCCCCTGGGGGAAGCCGAGGTAGTTGCGGATCATCGAGCTCGTTGCGGCCTGGCCGCCGATCGCCCCGGCCTCGAGCACGACGGTGTCGAGCCCCTCGGACGAGCCGTAGACCGCTGCGGCCAGCCCGGCGGGCCCGGCACCGACGATCGCGAGGTCGGCCACCCCCTCGAACGAGGACTCGGTCATGGATTGGTAGATCGAGGCGGCGAGCTGTCCAACCGTCGTCACCTCGATGGGGTCGCGATGCAGCAGTCTGACCACCGGCAACGTCGCCCCCGGCAGGGCCGCCAGCACCTCCTCGCCGATGGCAGAGTCGGGGGCCTCGACCCGGCCCGACAGCCCCATGCGGTCGATGAAGTCCTGGAGGTCCTGGACCAACTGGTCGGGCTCGGCAGCGATGATGTGGGCGTGGACGATCTCGGGATCGGCGGCGGTCGAGTTCCAGTCGGCCAGGAGGTCGGTGATGGCGTTGTGGAACTCCTCGTCCCGGACGCCCTGGGGCATGACGAGCCAGGTGTCGAAGGTCCCCTTGGACATCTCGGGCCGCATCTCGCGCCCTTGGGCGAGGAACCGCTCCAAGGGGGGAACGATGGCTCGGCGGGCGGTCGGAGCCACGGTGCCCCACTGCCGGCAGGCCTCCCTGATGTCCTCGTCCGGCAGGACCGAGTCGGAGACGAAGAGGGCGACGAGCCCGCCCCGGTCGAGGACCTCGGTCGCCACCGCCACGGCCTCGGCGGCCGACGTCGCCGTGCGCAGGTCGTACTCGCGGGAATAGCGCCAGAACTCGTCTCGGAGGCGCTCGGCGTGCTCCTCGGACACGAGGATGATGGCGGGTGCGGCGGGGTCGGGCCGGGGCTGGTCGGTCACCCGGGTCATCCTATGGATCCGTCTCCCTCGACCCGTCCCCACCGTGTGAGACAAATGTGTAGCGCTATGCAACACACCTGTTGTATAGTTTCCGGGTGACCCTCACCGAACTGGACACCGCCACCGACCCTCGGATCGAGCGCACCCGGAGGGTCGTCCTCGGGGCGGCAGTCGAGGTGGTGGCCGAGCGGGGATTCTCGGGGGCGACCATCGACGCGATCGCCCAACGCTCGGGGGTCGCACGATCGACGATCTACCGGCACTGGCCCGATCGGGGTGACCTGCTGTTGGAGGCCGTGTCGGATCGCGTCGGGCCGGTCGAGGCATCCGTGACGGGAGACCTCCGCGAAGACCTGATCGGGCTGGTCGTCCACT
>JBFLKR010000145.1:0-5790 GCA_040883295.1 Acidimicrobiia bacterium | reverse complement strand
GGGCGCCGATCCCGGCGTCGTCGGTGTGGTCGGCCTCGAGTATCGCGGGGGCGAGGCCGCCGTGGTCGTCGGCGAGCTGGGCGACGACCGCCCGGGCCGCCTCGTGGAGCTGGTCGACGGCCAGACGCATGCCGAGCCCGAATTCGGCGTTGTCCTCGAACAGGGAGTTCGACCACGCCGGTCCGAAGCCGTCGACCGTCTGCGCCCAGGGCGTGGTCGGGAGGTTGCCGCCGTAGATCGACGAGCAGCCGGTGGCATTGGCGATGACCGCCCGGTCGCCGAACAGCTGGCTCACGAGCTTGACGTAGGGGGTCTCGCCGCAGCCGGCGCAGGCGCCCGAGAACTCGAACAGGGGCTGTAGCAGCTGGGAGCCCTTGACCGTGGCCACGTTGAGGTTGCTGCGGTCCCGGTCGGGGATGTGCACGAAGAAGCGCCACGACTCCCGCTCGACGTCGAGCACGTCGTCCTTGGGGGTCATGTTGATCGCCTTGTGCTTGGCCTCCCCCTTTGACACCGCCGGGCAGATCTCGACGCAGATGCCGCAGCCGGTGCAGTCGTCGGGCGCCACCTGCACCGTCAAGGCGTCGCCCTTGGCGTCGGTCTTCGACGAGATGATGTGCTTGAACCCCTCCGGAGCCTCGCCGATCACCGCCGGGTCGTAGGCCTTCACCCGGATGGCGGCATGGGGGCAGACGAGGGCGCACCGGGCACACTCGATGCAGAGGTCGGGTTCCCAGGTCGGGATTTCGAGGGCGATCGATCGCTTCTCCCACCGGGCCGTGTCGGTGGGCCAGGTGCCGTCGGCGTTGAAGGCGCTCACCGGCAGGAGGTCGCCCCGATGATCGAGGATCTCGGAGGTGATCTCCCGCACGAAGGTGGGGGCCCGCTCGGGGATCCGCTTCACGAGGCGCCTGCCGTCGGCCGCCCCACCGATCGGCACGCGGGCGAGGCCGTTGACGGCGGCGTCGACGGCGGCGAAGTTCCTCCGCAGCACCACCTCGCCTCGGCTGCCGTAGGCGGACTCGATCGACGACTTGATCGCCTCGATCGCCTCGGCGGAGTCGATGCCCTCGAAGTCGGCGAGGTGGAAGTAGCAGGTCTGGAGCACGGTGTTCACTCGCCGACCCAGGCCGACCCTCTCGGCGATCTCGTAGGCGTCGACGGCCCAGAGCTCCAGATTCTTCGCCTGCACCGTCTCGCGGACCTCGACGGGCAGCTCGGCCCACAACTCGTCGGCGGGAACCGGCGAGTTGATGAGCACGGTCGCCCCCGGCTCGGCCACTTCGAGCACGTTGTCGTGCTCGAAGATCCCGAAGTCGTGGATGCCGACGAACTGCGCCTGGGAGATGAGGTAGGTGGAGTGGATCGGCTTCCCGGAGATGCGGATGTGGCTGATGGTCCGGCTGCCCGACTTCTTGGAGTCGTACTCGAAGTACCCCTGGGCATGGGCGCCGGTGTGCTCGGTGATGATCTTGACGGTCGCCTTGGCGGCACCGACGGTGCCGTCGGAACCGAGCCCGTGGAAGACCGCCCGACGGACCTCGGTCGGTTCCTGCCAGTCGTCGTCGTCCCACGGCACGCTGAGCCTCGTGACGTCGTCGCGGATGCCGATCGTGAAGCCGTGGTGCAGGTCACCCTCCAGCGCCCGGTAGAGGGCGACGACCATCGCCGGGGTGAACTCCTTGGACGACAGCCCGTAGCGGCCCCCGACGATGGCGAGGTCGCCCCGCCCGGCCTGGTGGCAGGCGGCCACGACGTCCTGGTAGAGCGGCTCGCCCGTGGCGCCGGGCTCCTTGGTGCGGTCCAGCACCGCGATCGAGCGGACGGTCTCGGGGAGGGCGGCGACGAAGGCGTCGACCGGGAACGGTCGGAAGAGCCGCACGACCAGGGCACCGATCTTCTCGCCGTCGGCGACCCGACGGTCGATGACCTCCCGGACGGGGCCGGCGCCCGATCCCATGAGGACCAGGACCCGCTCCGCCTCGGGGTGGCCGAGGTACTCGACGAGGCCGTGGGGGCGGCCGGTCGCCTCGCCGACCTCGCCCATCGCCTGCGCAACGATTCCGGGGACGGCGTCCCAGTAGGGGTTGGATGCCTCCCGGGCCTGGAAGAAGACGTCGGGGTTCTGGGCGGTGCCCCGGAGGACGGGATGGGTGGGGGACAGGGCGCGGTCGCGGAGGTCGGCGACGAGGTCGTCGTCGATGAGGTTCCGGACCACCTCGCGGTCGATCGTGTCGATCCGGGCGACCTCGTGGGAGGTGCGGAAGCCGTCGAAGAAGTGGATGAACGGGACCCGCGAGCGCAGGGTGGCGATGTGGGCGACGAGGGCGAGGTCGTGGGCCTCCTGGACCGACCCCGACGACAGCATGCCCCAGCCCGTCGCCCGCGTCGCCATCACGTCCGAGTGGTCGGCGAAGATGGAGAGGGCATGGGTGGCGACCGTTCGGGCCGCCACGTGGAAGACCGCCGGGCTCAGCTCGCCGGCGATCTTGTACATGTTGGGGATCATGAGGAGCAGGCCCTGGGACGCCGTGAAGGTCGAGGTCAGGGCCCCGGCCTGCAGGGAGCCGTGGACGGCGCCCGCCGCCCCGCCCTCGCTCTGCATCTCGACGATGTCGGGGACCTGCCCCCACAGGTTCGTCCGCCCGAGTTGGGACCACGCGTCGGCGAGCTCGCCCATCGGGGAGGACGGGGTGATCGGGTAGATGGCGACCACCTCGCTCAGCAGGTGGGCGATGCGCGCCGCCGCCTCGTTGCCGTCGATCGTTGCCGTGCCCATGGGATCCCCTCGGATCTGTGTCGCTCCGAGGGAAAAGCTACTCGGGTCCGGTGCTGGTGCCGCCGGGTGCCCCGCTCAGCCCCCCATGCGCTCGGCGACCGTCTCGGCGTCGAGCTTTTCGAACAACGGCTGCAGGTCACCAAAGGCGGTCCCCGGTGCCAGGTCGGTGGGCTCCCAGAGGCCGGCCGCGTCGTCGTGGTCGTAGCGGAGCACGCGGTGGGTACCCCGGCCGTCGGCTATCTCCTCGGTGTACTGGCGCCCGAACAACGGTGTGTGGTGGCCGAGCATGCGATGGATCGACTCGGAGGCGTGGGGGAGGATCGGCGCCCAGAGGAGTTTGAGCCAGTCGATCGCCTGCAGGGCCACCCAGACCGCGGTGGCGGCGGCCGCCTCGTCCGTCTTGATCAGCGTCCACGGGGCCTTCTCGTTGAGGTATTGGTTGACCCGTTGGCTGAGGCGGCGGCACTCCACCAGGGCTGCGCGGAGCCGCACCGCCTCGTAGCGCTCCCCGACGGTCTCGAACCCCGCCCGGATCTCGGCGAGCAGCTCCTCGTCGACCTCGTCGAGCGGCCCCGGGGTCGGCACTCGGCCCTCGAAGCGTTTGTCGGCGAAACCGAGCACGCGGTTGACCAGGTTCCCCCAGTTGGCGACCAACTCGTTGTTGACCCGCTCGATGAAGTCGTCCCAGGTGAACTCGACGTCATTCGTCTCGGGGGCCATGGCGGTGAGGACATAGCGCCAGGCATCCGGCTGGAAGGCGTCGAGCACCGTGTTGAAGCCGATCACGTTTCCCCGACTCGTCGAGAACTGGCTCCCGCCGAGGTTCAGGTACTCGTTGGCGGGCACGTCGTAGGGGGTGTTCAGGCGGGACTCGCCCTCCGAGTAGGCGAGGAGCATCCCCGGCCAGATGATCGTGTGGAACGGGATGTTGTCCTTGCCGATGAAGTTGTAGATGCGGGCGTCGGTGTTGACGTCGGCGTCCCACCAGAGGCGCCAGGCCTCCGGCTCCCCGGCCAGTGTCGCCCATTCGCGAGCCGCCGACAGGTAGCCGATGACGGCGTCGTACCAGACGTAGATCCGCTTGTCCTCGTACCCCTCGACGGGAATGTCGACCCCCCAGGCGATGTCACGGGTGATCGGCCGGCCCCGGAGCTCGTCCAGTTGCAGCTGGCCGAGGGTGAAGTTGCGCACGTTCGGGCGCCAGTGGTCCTTGCCCTCGGACATCCAGTCGAGGAGGGGCCGGCCGAGCTTGGCCATGTCCAGGAAGAAGTGCTCCGTTTCCCGGACCTCGAGGTCGGTGTTGCCGGTGAGCTTCGAACGCGGGTTCCCGAGCTCGGTGGCGTCGTAGAGCCGGCCACAGTCGTCGCACTGGTCGCCGCGGGCCTCCTCGTACCCACAGTGGGGGCAGGTGCCCTCGACGTAGCGGTCGGGCAGGAACCGGCCCGCCTCGGGGTCGTACAGCTGGCGTTGGACGTCGTTGTAGATGTAGCCGTTGCCGAGGTGGCGGAGGAACATCTCGTGGGTGGTGTCCCAGTGGGTCTCGGTCTCGGTGTGGGTGTAGAGGTCGAACGTCAGGCCCATGGCGAGGCAGCCACGGACGAACAGGTCGTGATAGCGCTCGACGACGACCATCGGCTCGGTCCCCTCGGCCTCGGCGGCGAGGGTGATCGGGGTGCCGTGGGTGTCGGAGCCGGACACCATGAGCACGTCGTTGCCCACCATCCGCTGGAAGCGGGCGAAGATGTCGGGGGGCAGGTAGGCACCCGCGATCTGACCGATGTGCTTCTCGCCGTTGGGGTAGGGCCAGGCGACGCCGACGAGGACCTTGGTGGGCATGGCGGGTCAGGGTACCGGGGTCGCCTAGCCTGCCGCCCGTCGTTCTCGGAGGAGCATCTGTGGAAGAGGTGATGGACATCATGCGCGACGAGGGGATCTCGATCCCGTACCCGCAGACCGTTGTGCACATCGTCGGTACCGACGCTCCGCCGACCGGTGTCGCCCCGTCGCAGGAGACCCTTTCGGAGCGGGAGCCGACGGGCGGCGACGTCGGGGACATGGGAAGCTGACCTGCTCGAACTCACCGACCTCCACAAGCGCTACGGCGACGTCGTCGCCCTCGACGGCGTCAGCTTCACGGTCCGTCCGGGCCGGATGCTCGGGTTCCTCGGACCCAACGGCGCCGGCAAGACGACGACGATGCGAGCCGTCTTCGGCCTCGTGCGCCTCGACCGGGGGACGGTGACGTGGCGGGGGTCGGCGATCGACGATGCCACCCGTCGTCGGTTCGGCTATCTCCCCGAGCAGCGGGGCCTCTACCCGAAGATGCGGATCGCCGACCAGTTGGTCTATCTCGGTCGTCTCCACGGGATGGCCCCCGATGACGCCGCCGCCGAGGCCGATCGCTGGCTCGCCCGCCTCGGGTTGGCCGAGCGGTCCCGTGACCGTCTGGAGCAGCTGAGCCACGGCAACCAGCAGCGTGTGCAATTGGCGGCCGCGTTGGTCCACCGTCCCGAGCTCCTGGTGCTCGACGAGCCGTTCTCCGGCCTCGACCCGTTGGGCGTCGACGACATGGAGGGCGTGCTCAGGGAGGCGGCGGCCGAGGGCGTCGCCGTCGTCTTCTCCTCCCACCAACTCGAGCTCGTGGAGGGACTGTGCGACGACGTGGCGATCATCGCCAGTGGCCGGCTGGCGCTCGAGGGCGACGTCGACTCGCTGAAGCGAGGGTCGACGTTCCGGATCCTCGAGATCGGCCGACCGGGTCGCCCCGAGGCCGTCGACCGTCTCGAGGGCGTCATTCGTCGCCGGGCCAACGGCTTCCGCCAGCGGCTGGTCGTCGATGCCGCCACCGATCCCGCTGCGGTGCTCGAGGCGATCGGCGGGGCCGAGCACTTCGCCTACACCCCACCTGCCCTCGAGGACCTGTTCCGCGAGGCGGTCGGCATGCCACTCGAGGACCTCGAGGCATGACCTGGATCATCGTCGGCCGGGAGTACCGCGAACGGGTCCGTTCC
>JBFLKR010000144.1:0-6181 GCA_040883295.1 Acidimicrobiia bacterium | reverse complement strand
TGGTGGCCGGTCGCATCCCGACCGAGAAGGCGATCCAGAGGGGGATGGCGGTCGCCGCATCCCCGATGTTGTGGAGCGTGTCCGAGAGCAGGGCCACGGAGCCGCTGACGAGGACGATGACGAACTGGGCCAACGCCGTCGACCCGAGACCGATCAGCGACACCTTGGTGGCTCGGATGCCCTCGGCGCCCGAGGCGAGCAGCGCCGGGTTGGGCCCATGGTCGTGGCCGGGTCCGTGGTCGGTCGAGTGGGCGTGGGTCTCGTCGGTCACTCGAAGCCCAGGCGGTCCCAGAGGACCGGCGTGTCCTGCCAGTTCTTCTCCACCCGCACCCGGAGGTCGAGGTAGACGGGGGTCCCGAATCGGGTCTCGAGCTCCCGGCGGGCCTCCTCACCACAGGTGCGCAAGAGCTCGCCCTTGCGGCCGATGACGATGCCCTTCTGGCTGTCTCGCTCGACGAGGAGCGCTGCGTCGACGTAGAGGGTGCCGTTGGGCCGCTGTTCGAGGTCCCGCACCTCCACGGCCAGCGAGTGCGGCAGCTCCTCCCGGAGCCGATCGAGGTACTTCTCCCGGATGATCTCGCGGATGAGGAACGCGTCGGGTTGGTCGGTGACCTGGTCGGGTGGGAAGTAGAGCGGGCCCTCCGGCAGATGCGGCACCAGCTCGTCGACCACCACCCCGACCCCGTCGCCGGTGCGCGCCGAGACCGGCACCCACGCCGAGCAGTCCCAGGTCCCCGCCTCGGCCAGCATCTCGCCGATGGCGTCGGGGTGGGCTGCGTCGGTCTTGTTGACGGCGACGACGACCGGGGAGCCCGACGACGTCGACCGCTCCGCAGCCAGGCGGTCACCGGGCCCGATGGGCTGGGTGGCGTCGAGCACCAGCAGCACCGCGTCCGACTCGGCCAGCGAACCGTGGACGAGGTCGTTGAGGCGCTGGCCGAGCGCCGTCCGGGGCTTGTGGAGGCCCGGGGTGTCCACCAGCACCAACTGGTGGGTGGGGGGCTCGCCGAGGGTCAGGACGCCGCGGATCGTGTTGCGGGTGGTCTGGGGTCGCGACGACGTGATGGCCACCTTGGTGCCGACCAACCGGTTGACGAGCGTCGACTTGCCGACGTTGGGACGGCCGACGACGGAGACGAACCCCGAGTGGACGGTCACCGACGGGTCACCCGGACCTGGGCGATCCGGCGTCCCTGCACCCGGGTGGGCGACAGCACCATCCCCTCGACCTCGAATCGCTCACCGATGCGGGGCACCCGACCGGACAGCGAGAGGACGAGGCCGCCGACGGTGTCCCAGTCCTCGTCGGGCAGCTCCACGTCGACCAGCTCGGCGAAGTCGTCGATCGGGAAGCGGGCATCGATCAGCAGCGACCCGTCCTCGGCCATGAACACCATCTCCTCGTCCTCGTCGAACTCGTCGGCGATCTCGCCGACGAGTTCCTCGAGCAGGTCCTCGATCGTGGCGATGCCGGCGGTGCCGCCGAACTCGTCGACGACGATCACCATGTGGACCCGCGAGGCCTGCATGAACCGCAACAGGTCCGGGACCCGCTTGGTCTCGGGGACGAAGCTGGGGGTACGCATGAAGGCCTCGATCGGGACGCCGTGCTGCCCTTCGTCGAGGATCCGCAGCATGTCACGGGCGAAGACGATGCCGACCACGTCGTCGACACCGGCGCCGATGACCGGGATGCGACTGAACCCGGTCTCGACCAGGAGGTCGAGCGCCTCGTCGGATGACGCCGTGACCGACAGGGACACCATGTCGGTGCGGGGGATCATCACCTCGCGCACGATCGCGTCCCCGAACTCGATGACGGACGAGATGAGCTCGCGCTCGGCCTCCTCGTGGCGGGCCGTCTCGGCATCGTCGTGTTCCTCGGGCTCGGCATCCTCCTCGTCGGTGACGAGGTCGGAGGCGGCGGCGCCGATCCCCACGGCCACGGCGAGGAGCCCGGCCAGGCGATACGCCAGCCGACGGGGCCGGCCCCGACCGAAACCGCGCGGCAGCAGGTCGCCGGCGACGACCACCACCAGCCAGACCCCCAGGACACCCATGACCGCCGCCCAGCCGGTGAGTGACGCTGCGACGGCCCACGTGCCGGCCGCCACGGCCCCAAGGGCGAGCGCCGCGGTCGGGAGGCCCAGCTCGGCCTGCAGCGGGCGGGGGTCGTCGAGCAGGTCGGCGACCACCGCCGCACCGGCGGCGCCCTCGGCGGCGTCGTGGAGGGCATCGGCCCGGTGGGTACGGACGAGCGACGCCCCGGCCGCCCGAAGCACCGCCGTGGCGGCCAACAGGACGCCGAAGAGGACCCAGCCGACGGCGATCATCGGCGATCCCGTCCCACCCTGGCCAGGATCGCCGACTCCCGGGCCTCCATCGCCGCCGCCGACTCGTCGTCGGGATGGTCCCACCCCATGAGGTGTAGGAGTCCATGGACCGTCATGAGCGCCAGTTCGTCATCGACCGGGACACCGAGCTCGGCGGCTTGTCGGGCGACGTAGGCCGGGGCGATCACGACATCCCCGAGGTTCAGGGGCGGATCGTCGGTCAGCACCTCGGGCGGCCGGCCCGGCTCCAGCGGCTCCAGCGGGAAGGCGAGCACGTCGGTCGGTCCCTCCCGATGCAGGAACCGCTCGTTGTACGACGCCATGGTCGGCTCGTCGACCAACAGCACGGTCACCTCCACCCGCTCGGGGTACCGCTCATGGGCAAGCACGTGGAGGGCGAGGGTGGCAAGGTCGAGGCCGCCGACGTCATCGGTCTGCTCGTCGGCCAGGAACACCGTTCCCGGGTGCGGGGGTCGGCTCACGGACGCTCCGGCCTCGGGGGCGCGGCGACGGCCGGGTCGGCCCCCTCGTCGTCGGGGTCACCGGCACCGTCGTCGGCGTCGCCCTCCGTCCCGGTACCCAGGGTGAGCGACGTGGCACCGCCGAGGGCGTCGGGCTCGTCGGGGAAGTTCGGGTACGGGATCCTCTGGTGGTAGTGACCCACCAGCGCCTCGACGAAGGCGGCCTTCACCATGCGGAGGTCGTTGAGCGTCAGCGGGGACTCCGACAACTGGCCGTCGTTCACCTTCTCGGCGACCACCCGCTCGACGACGGTGGTGATCGCCTCGGGCGTCGGCTCCGATTCGGCGAACGTCGCCCGGGTGGCCCCTTCGAGGGAGTCGGCCATCATGAGGATCGCCATCTCCTTGGACCTCGGCTTGTGGCCCGCGTGCCGGAACGCCTCCGCGTCGACGTCGCCACCGGACTGCTCCTTGGCGGTCTCGTAGAAGTAGCGCATGATGCCGTCGCCGTGGTGGCTGAGGATGCCCTCGGCCACCTCCGACGGCACCTTGTACTCGGCGGCGAGCCGGAGCCCGTCGGTCACGTGGGCGCGGATGACGGCGGCGGAGTCCTCCGGCGCCATGTGCTCGTGGGGGTTCGGCACGCCGAACTGGTTCTCGATGAAGTAGATCGGCGCCTCGGTCTTGCCGATGTCGTGGTAGTAGGCGGCCGCCCGGGCCAACAGCGGGTTGGCGCCGATGGCTCGGGCTGCCCGGTCCGCCAGCGTGCCGACCATGAGCGAGTGGTTGAAGGTGCCCCAGGCCTTCTCCTGGATCAGCTGCAGCGCCGCGTGGTTGCGGTCGACGAGCTCGAGGAGCCGGAGGTTGGTCGTGATGTCGAACACCGACTCGAAGGCGGTCACCAGGAAGATGGCGATGATGCTGCTCACCCAGCCACCCGCCGCCGCCATCGCCGTCGACTGGAGGACGCCGACGAAGCCGCTCGTGAACAACGACTCGTGGAAGAACCAGGCGACGCTGAAGCCCATGATCCCCGACGCGATACCGGTGAGGAAGATCGCCCGCCGCTGGTCCCGGCTCGACGAGATCGCCGACACCAGCGCCACCGGGGCGATCGAGGCGAGGGCGGCGTAGAGGGCGAAGCCGGCGTCGTCGAAGACGATGCCGGTCATGGTGGCGAGCGCCACCGAGGTGAGGACCGCGATCCGGGCGTCGAGGAGGATGGACACGAGGAAGCCGATCCCGGCCGCGGGCAGCAGGTAGCCGAGCACGATGCCGATGTCGCCACCGACGCGGGTCAGGGCATAGACGCCGCGCACCGAGAGGGCGGAGACGACGAGGATGACGCCGAGGAGCGCCACCCGCCGGTCGGACGCCCAGAAGCCCGGTCGGAAACGGGCGAGGTAGACGAAGAGCATCGCCACGAGCACCGTCGCCAGGGCGAGGATGGCGCCGTAGCCGATCGAGGTGGGGCGGTTCAGGTTCATCGCCTCGATGGCGGCGATGGTGGGCTGGGTCAACTCGTCGCCCTCGTCGACGATGACGTCACCGGTCCGGAACGTCACCGTCACATCCCCCACCTCGGCCGCCGCCTGGTCACGGGCGAGGTCGGTGGTGGCCGAATCGATGATCTCCGACACGGCGAGGTTGGTGGCGGTGATGTCGGCTGCGGCGGCCTCGGCGGCGGCATTGCGCTGGCCGTCGATGATGACCACCGGCTGGTTCTGGTACACCTCCTCCTGGGCCGATCGCAGCTCCCCGCTGCGGATCCCCGCTCGCATGCGGTCGGACGCCTCGTCGAGGGCGGCGTTCTCCACCTGGGCCAGCTGGGGCGAGTTCCCGGCCGCCTCCCGCAGCACGTCGCCCTGGGCGAGCTCGACCACCGTGTCGACGGTGGCCACGTCCAGTACGGGGAAGGCCGCCGCCATGGCATCGATGGCGGCCTGCAGGTCCGTCCAGGCCGGCTCGAACGCCACCGGCTCCGCCTCCATGAGCTCGGCCCCGTCGAGCGTCTGGAACGCGTTCGCCGACGCGATCGCGACCGAGTCGGGCAACGCCGGATCGGCCAGGTCGACCGAGACGATCACCCGCCCGTCGACCACGACCCCTTCGGCGGCCCAGGTGCCGGTGGCATCGGTGGCGGCCCCGACCCGACGGTCGTCGCTGCCCACCACGGTCACGTCGATGCCGGTCAGCGCGATGTCGACGGCCTCATCGAAGACGAGATCGCCATCGGCGTCGAGGAAGACGATGCCCGTGACCCGGCCGAGCGTCGGCTCCGGAGCCGGCTCGGGTTCGACCGCCTCCTCGCCGTCGGCCACCGTCGTGGTCGTGGTCGTCGTCGTGGTGGTGACGTCCGGCTCCGGCGGGAGCTCTGGCGGGTTCGGGGTCGGCACGCCGGCGATGGCGATCTCCTCGGTCTCGTCGAAGATCGCCTCGATCTCGGCCGCCGTGTCGGCGATCGCCTGCTGGTCGGTGACGAAGACGGGGTCGACGGACTCCCGGGCCGCTTCGCGGGCGAGCAGCGTCGCCTCCTGGTCGACGACCTCGACGGTCCGGGTCGCGACGAACTGCACCGGTGACTCGGCACCGACCTCGAGGTCGACGCCGGGCCGACCCTGGCCGAGGGCGAGGGCCGCCCACACCAGGAGGACCGTCACGAGGCTGATGAGGCCCCGACGCACGATCGGGCTGTCCCAACTCATCGGGTCTCCAGCGCCTCGTAGGCGGCGACGATGTCGCGCACGATCTTCGCCCGCACGACGTCCTTGCCGGTCAGGTCGATGAACGCGATGCCCTCGATGCCCTCGAGCACCCGGCGGACGGCGTTGAGCCCCGAGCGATTCCCGGTCGGCAGGTCGACCTGGGTGACGTCACCGGTGACCACCATCCGGGAATTGAAGCCCAACCGGGTCAGAAACATCTTCATCTGCTCGGGGCTCGTGTTCTGGGCCTCGTCGAGGATGATGAAGGCGTCGTTGAGGGTCCGACCCCGCATGTAGGCCAGCGGGGCGACCTCGATGGTGTTCCGCTCCAGCAGCGACGACGTCTCGTCGGTGCCGAGCATGTCGTAGAGGGCGTCGTAGAGCGGCCGCAGGTAGGGGTCGATCTTGGCGGCGAGGTCGCCGGGGAGGAAGCCCAGCCGTTCCCCCGCCTCCACGGCCGGGCGGGTGAGGATGATCCGCCGTACGAGGCCGCTGCGCAGCGCCTCGACGGCCGCCGCCACCGCCAGGTACGTCTTGCCGGTGCCGGCCGGTCCGATGCCGAAGGTGATGGTGTGCTCCGCGATGGCGTCGAGGTAGTGGCGCTGGCCGGCCGTCTTGGGGCGCACCATCTTGCCCCCGGCGACCGGGACCCCGCCCGACAAGACCTCGGCGGGGTGGGCGA
>JBFLKR010000143.1:0-9040 GCA_040883295.1 Acidimicrobiia bacterium | reverse complement strand
CCTCATGTCGCTGCGCAACGACCTCGCCGCGGCACGGCGGGCGGCCACCGTCTCGATCGAGGTCTGGGACGAGGCGGTGCACACCCTGTTGCTGCTGTTGGCCCCCATCGCGCCCCACGTGACCGAGGAGCTCTGGCATCGGCGGGGCGAGGACGGGAGCATCCACCTCCAGGCGTGGCCCGACGTCGACGAGGCGGCCGCCGCAGAGGAGGTCATCAACCTCGTCGTGCAGGTGAACGGCAAGGTCCGCGACCAGGTCGAGGTGCCGGCGGGTGCCACCGACGCCGAACTCGAGGCCGCGGCGCTCGCCTCGGAGAAGGTGGCGGCCTGGATCGACGGCAAGGCCATCCGCAAGGTCGTGGTGGTGCCGGGTCGCCTCGTGAACGTCGTCGTCGGCTGAGGTGACCCTCGCCGAGGCGCTCGGCCCCGACGTCGACCTGGTGCGTCGCCACGTCCCCTCGGTCGACCCCGCTCGGGTCCGCCTCGCCGCCCTGCCGGACTGGTGTCGGCGCCTGGCGGGCATCGACCCGCTGGCGGTGACGCTCGGACGGCTCGTGCTCGTGTCCCCCGAGGTACACCGGCTGCCTCGCTGCGCCCGGGTGGGGCTGTTGGCCCACGAGGCGGCCCACGTGGCCCAGACGAGCTCGAGCCCGCTCGGGTTCGGGGTCGCCTACGGGGTCGCCTACCTCGTGGGGCGGCTCGCCGGCCGCTCCCACCACGCCGCCTATCGGAACGTGCCCGCCGAGGTGTTGGCCCGGGAGGTGCAGAGGCGGGTGCTGGCCGAGTGTCGGGGCGGGTGAGTGCTCACTCCACCCGGAGGCCCTCGAGGCCCTCCTCGGGCTGGGGCCACTCGAGGGGCAGCGCCCCGATCGTGTCGAGCAGGATCTGGCTCACCACGAGGTTGCGATACCACTTGCGATCGGCGGGCACCACGTACCAGGGGGCGTGGGCGGTCGAGGTGCGGGAGATCGCCTCCTCGTAGGCAGCCATGTAGTCGTCCCACCTGGCCCGCTCGGCGAGGTCGCCGTGGCGGAACTTCCACCGCTTCTCCGGCCGGTCGATGCGCGCCTGGAGGCGTTCGGCCTGCTCGGCCTTCGAGAGGTGGAGGAAGCACTTGACGATGGTGGTGCCCTCGTCGGCGAGGAGGTGCTCGAAGGCGTTGATGTGGTCATAGCGGCGTCGCCATACCGACTCGGGGGCGAGGTCCCGCACCCGGACCACCAGCACGTCCTCGTAGTGGGACCGGTTGAAGATGACGATCTCGCCGTTGCCGGGCACCTGGTGGTGGACGCGCCACAGGAAGTCGCGGCCCAACTCCCGCTCGGTGGGCACCCCGAAGGCCGCCACCCGGACGCCGATCGGGTCGACCGAGCCGAAGACATGGCGAATCGTGGAGTCCTTGCCGGCCGTGTCCATCGCCTGCAGGACCACCAGGACCCGCTGGCGCCCGTCGGCGAAGAGGTGCTCCTGGAGATCGTCGAGTCGGGCCGACTGATCGGCGATGGCCGCCTTGCCCTCGGTCTTCCTGCCTGAGAAGCCGCTCCGATCCCGGGGGTCGTGCTCGGCGAGGTCGAGGGTGGTGCCGGGCTCGACGCGGTAGCGGGAGACGTCGATCACGGCCGAGAGGCTACCGACGGAGGGCTGGTGGCACCGTCCCCGGCGTGGTATGACGATTCCGCACGATCGGGGGAGGGGGAGGCGGTGCCTTGCCGAACCCGTACGTCGCCCGTGTCGCTGCCGTCGTGGCCGCCATCGCCCTCGTCGGCGTCGCCGCCTTCGGGGCGGGCCGCCGGGGTGTGGCCAACCCGCGGGCCGTGGTGCCGGTCGAGGTCGTCGGCGGGTCGCCGGGATCGCTCACCGTTCACGTGGCAGGTGCCGTGGTGAGCCCGGGCCTCGTGGAGGTCGGCCCGGCCGCCCGATTGGCCGACGCCGTGGCCGCCGCCGGCGGGGCCACCGCCGATGCCGACCTGACGGCGGTCAACCTGGCCGCCCCGGTCGAGGACGGGACCCAGGTGGTGATCCCCACCCGATCCGGGGATGGTGGCTCGTCGGCATCGCCGGGCGACGGGCGCATCCGACTCAACCAGGCGTCCGCCGACGAGCTGACCGCCCTGCCGGGGATCGGGCCCGTGCTCGCCCGCCGCATCACCGACCATCGCGACGAGGTCGGTCGGTTCGAGCGGGTCGAGGACCTGCTCGAGGTGAGCGGCATCGGCGAGCGGCTCCTCACCGGGATCCGTGACCTCGTCGTCGTGCCGTGAGCGACCCGATCGGATGGTGGTCGTTGGCGGCGGCGGCGGTGGCCTGGTGGGGCGTGGTCGCCGGTGGCTCGGGGCTCGGCTGGGGGGCCGTCGTGGTGGCGACCCTGTCCCTGTTCGTGCCTCGGCCGGTGGTGCAAGGGCTCGGGGCGGTCCTCCTGCTGGCCGTTCTCGTCGGCTGGGGCCAGGCCAAGGCCGACGTGGCGGTGATGGAAGCCCTCGTCGACGAGGTCCCGGTGGTGGTTGCCCTGGAGGGACGGCTCGCCACCGACGGCCGCCCGCTGCCGCCCCCCGGATCGGGCTGGTACGCGCGGTTCGAGCCCGTGACCCGAGACGGTCGTGCGTGGTCGGGGCCGGACCTCCTGCTGTCCGTCGAGGGCGGCGAACGGCCCGATGCGGGCACCGAGCTGGCGGTGCGAGGACGTCTGTCCCCGCGGGCCACGACGGTGTCCGGGGTCCCGGTCGCCGGCGTCGTCACCGTCGACGAGGCGATCGTCGTGGCGGCCCCGAGCGGACTGCTCGCCGTGGCCTCGTCGATCCGGGACCGGATCCGGACGGTGGTGGGCGGATCGGTCGACCCGCCCGCCTCCCACCTGCTGGTCGGGTTTCTCGTCGGCGACATCGACGAGCTCGACCCCGTCGTCGAGGACGAGCTGCGGGCGGCCGGGCTCGCCCACTACGTGGCGGTCTCCGGTTCGAATGTGGCCCTCTTCCTCGCCGGGTGGTGGGTCATCACGCTCCCGCTCGCCCTCCGTCCTCGGATCCGATGGGCGGTCGGCCTCGCCGGCCTCGTCCTGTTCGCCACGGTCACCCGATGGGAACCATCGGTGGTGCGTGCGTCGGCAGCGGCCGGGTTGGCCCTCGCCTCCAGGCGCTTCGGCATCGTCCTGTCGGCGCGGGCGATACTTGGCATCGCCGTGGCGGCTTCGGTGCTCGTCGCCCCGCGCTTGGCCGAGCGCCTCGGCTTCCAGCTCTCGGTGGCGGCCACCCTCGGGCTGGTGGTGGGAGCCGGACGGGGTCGGTCCCTGCCCGGTCGGGCCCTCGCAGCGACCATCGCCGCCCAGGTGGCAGTGGCGCCCCTGCTCCTCCTGGCGTTCGGGTCGGTGCCGGCGGTGGCGCCACTGGCCAACCTGGTGGCGGGCCCACTGGTCTCGGCGGCCACCGTCCTCGGATCCATCGGCGCCTTGGTGGGGCTCGGGCCCGTCGCCGCCGGCGCCGGCTGGGCGGCGAGCGCGGTCGTCGTCGTCGCCCGGGTCGCGGCCCCGTTCCCCGAGTTGGGCTGGCGAGGCTTCGCGGTGGCGGCCGTCGCCCTGGTGACCTGGCGGGTCCGGCCGGCGGTGCGGCCGGTGGTGGCGGCCGGGGCCGCGGCGGCTTTGGCGGTCGGCCTCATGGGTGCCCCGGCCCGGCCCGGGCCCTGGGTCGCCTTCCTCGACGTCGGGCAGGGAGACGCCGCCGTGCTGCGGGGTGCGTCGGGGGCCACCGTCGTGGTCGATGCCGGCCCCGACCCGGTGGTGCTCGCCGACCGGCTGCGCCGCCTCGGGGTCGACCGGGTCGACCTGCTGGTGTTGACCCATCGCCATGCCGACCACGTCACCGGCGCCACCGCGGTGGTCGGGCGCCTCCCGGTGGGCGAGGTGTGGGTCCCCGATCGGGCCGAGGTCGGGGCGCTCGGGCCGATCCTGACCGCCGTCGACGAACTCGGCATTCCCCGGCGGGCTCCGCGTCCCGGGCAGCGAGCGGTGGTCGGCGACCTCGAGGTCCGGGTGCTCGGGCCCCTGCGCCGGTACGTCTCGCCCAACGACGAGTCGATCGTCCTCGACGTCGACGTCGGAGGGATGTCCGTGCTCCTGGCCGGCGACATCGAGACCTGGGCACAAGCCGACCTCGGGCCGCTGCGGCGCGAGGTCCTCAAGGTGCCCCATCAGGGGGCGGCGACGTCGGACCCCGGCTGGCTGGCCGCCTCGGCGGGTCGGCTCTCGGTCATCAGCGTCGGGGAGAACGACTTCGGGCATCCGGCGGCGTGGGTCGTCGACGTGCTCGAGGCCACGGGCTCGGTCGTGTGCCGGACCGACCGGGGTGGCGACGTGGTGGTGGTCCCCGGTCTCGACGGCCCTCGGGTCACGGCGGGCTGTGAACCCCACTCCGGGAACGCCTCGCAGCACGTACGCTTGCGTGGTGACCACCAAGGAACGGCTGTCGCCGGTCGATCGGGCCTGGCTGCGCATGGAGCATGACCGCAGTCCGATGACGATCCTCGGGGTGCTGGAGCTCGACGCACCGATGACGGCCGAGGCGGTCCGGGTGATCCTCACCGAGCGCCTGCTGGTCCATCCCCGGTTCTCGATGAAGTTCGCCCGCAGCCGGCTCGGACGGTTCGACCTCGTGCCCCAGGACGGCTTCGATCTGGCTCGCCACGTCCGGCCGATCCCGGCCCCCGCCGACGACGCCGGTTATCGGGCGATGCTCGGCGAGCTGGCCGGCGGGATGATCTCCCGCGACGGCCCGCCGTGGGAGATCCTCGTCATCGAGGACCTCGACGGCCGGTCCGTGCTGCTACCGCGGCTGCACCACTCGCTGGCCGACGGGATCTCGCTGATCCAGGTGCTGGTGTCCCTCTGCGACGAGCCCCCGGAGCACCGACCCCCGCCGAGCGCGGCGGCCACCGGCGGGGGCATCGTCTCCCGGGCCGTGGGGATCGTCTGGGAGGCGCTGCGGCTGGCGGCGCTGCCGATCGACCCCCCCACCTCCCTGAAGGCCCCGCTGACCGGCCGCAAGCGCACCGCCTGGACGCGACCGGTACCGCTCGATCGCCTCCGCACCGCCGCCGCCGAGCACGGGGCGACGGTCAACGACATCGTGCTCGGCGCCCTGTCGGGTGCCCTGGGACGCATCCTCGCCAGTCGGGATGAGGGTGGCGTCGCCGCCCTGCGGGCGATGGTGCCGTTCAATCTGCGCAGCCCCGAGGCCGGCCAGCCTCTCGGCAACCGGTTCGGTCTGGTCCTGCCCGAGTTGCCGGTGGGCACCCCACTGGCCAGCCGGCGCCTGGAGCGGGTCAACGCGATGATGAGCCGCCTCAAGTCCCGGTCCCAGGGAGCGGCCGCCTACACCGTCCTGAACGTCATGGGGGTCACCGCCGGCGTCGTCGAGCGGGCCCTGCTCTGGTTCTTCGGGCGCAAGTCCTCGCTGGTCATGACCAACGTCCCCGGTCCCCGCGACCCGCTGCACTTCGGCGGCCGGACGATCGACCGCATCATGTTCTGGGTGCCCCAGGCCGGCGGCATCGCGATCGGAGTGAGCGTCATCTCCTATGCGGGAGCGGTCACGGTGGGGGTCCTCGCCGACGACGGCAGCCTCCCCGACCCCGATGAGCTGGTGGTCGCCTACGAGGACGAGCTGGCGGGCTACGGCGTCGACCTCGGCTGAGTTGCCTCCCGACGCTCCGTCCGACCCCGCCCGTACACTCGCCGCCGTGACCACCTACACGTCGGCCGGCCACACCCTCTCGTTCGGCGACGACCGGACCCATGTGATGGGTGTGGTCAACCTCTCGCCCGAGTCGGCCAACCGCGACACCTTCGCCGCCGACGCCGAGGCTGCCGTTGCCATGGCGGACCGGTACCGGGAGGTCGGGGCGACGATCATCGACGTCGGCGCCCAGTCGTCGCTCCGAGGCAACCGAGAGCTCGATCCCGCCGAGGAGCTCGACCGGTTGCTCCCACCCCTCCGGGCGCTCGTCGCCGCCGACCACGTCGTCTCGGTCGACACGTGGAAACCAGCCGTGGCGGAGGCGGCGCTGGGGGAGGGCGCCGCCATCGTGAATGACACCGGCGGCCTCCAGCGTCCCGAGATGATCGACGCGATCGCCCGGCACGGGGCGATCGTCATCGCCATGTACCTCGAGGGCGACCACCCGCTCGCCACCGGCGAGCTCGACCTCCGGGCCGACAAGGCCGCCCAGATGGCCGGGCGGCTCCGCCCCCGGCTCGCCGAGCTCGCCGAGGTCGGCGTCACCCAGGTCATCACCGATCCCGGCATCGGGATCGCGTATGCCGTCGACTACGCCGACGTCACCCGACAGCAACTGCGCGTCGTGCGCGGGCTCGCCGCCCTCAAGGCCCTCGGCCCCCCGGTGCTCGTGCCGGTGCCGCGCAAGCAGGAGCCCGCCAGGGTGGCGGCCTTCACCACGCTGGCGCTGGAGCACGGCGCCGACGTGCTGCGGGTCCACGACGTGGCGCTCGCCTGCGACCTCGTGCGCCTTTTCGAGCGGGTGGCGACGTGAGCCTCCACAAGATCACCCTGCGCGACGATGCGGCGGGCCCGGCGTTCCTCGCCGAGCAGGAGGTCGCCGGCATCCTCGCCGACGCCGGTATCGACTCGGCCTCGACCATCCGGGTCCACGTGCCCGGGCGGGGCGAGGGCGGCTCGGGCGAGGGTCGGCTCAGGAGCGCCCTCGAGCCGGTCGTGCCCGCCCTCCAGTCGGTCTCCCTGTTCGGTGACCAGACGGCCGTCGTGCTGCTCGACGCCCACCAACTCACGGTGTCGGAGGGGGAGGCGCTGGCCGAGCTCGTGGCGGGGGCCGACCCCGAGGCGGTCGTGTTGGTGGTCGTCGCCGCCGGCCGATTGCCCGCCTCGCTCGACAAGGCCCTGTCGGCAGCAGGCGCCGACACGATCGCCATCAAGCCGGTCAGGGATCGGGACGCCGCCGACTGGTTGGCGAACGAGGCCCGCCGCCGCCGTCTCCGAATCGACCAGGGAGCCCGGGCGGCCCTGCTGGAGGCGTTCGGCACCGACCTCGCCTCGATGGCGGGGGCGCTCGACCAGCTCGAGGCAGCCGACGCACCCCTCGACGCCGCCAGCCTCGCCGCCCGGTTCCGCAATCGGCCGGAGGAGCCGATGTGGCGCTACCTCGACGCGGTCCTCGGCGGCGACGCCGACACCGCCCTTCGTCGGCTGGGCGACTTCCTCACCCACGGCCACCCCCTCCAGCTCCTCGCCGGTCTCGAACGCGACGCCCGCCGGCGGGCCGTGGCCGTCGAGGAGGTCAGCCCCCAGGCCTTCGCCGACCGGATCGGCGGCAAGGCGGACTGGCGGTCCCAGCGTGACCACGAGCGCGCCCGCGCCCTCGGCCCCGAGGGCATCGAGGCCGAACTGGCGGCGATTGCCCGGGCCGAGCGCATCCTCAAGACCGAGCCCGAGGCCACCCACCGGGTCACCATGGAGCGCCTCACGGTGGCGCTGGCAAGAAGGGGCCGTCGGCGGTAGGCGGACGCGAAAGCGGCGCCCCGAGGGGCGCCGCTTCGTCTGACGTGCTGAAGTACTGAGCTACCGATCCCTCAGGCCTTGAGTAGCTCGTTGACCTGGCGCTGCAGTTGGCTCTTGCGGCGATTGCCGGTGTTCTGCTTCATGAGCCCCTTGGCCACGGTCTGGTCGATGTGCTTCTGGGCCACGATCGTCAGCTCGCGGGCCTGGTCGGCGTCGCCGGCCTCGGCAGCCTCGAGCGCGCGCTTGATGCGGGTCTTCAACTCGGAGCGCTGCGCCTTGTTGCGGGCGGCGCGGGTCTCGTTCTGTCGGTTGCGCTTGATCTGGGACTTGATGTTGGCCATGACCGATCCGGTGGGGGTGGAATCCTCGGGAGGGGGGCGCCGACACGGCGCAGGCCGGAACGATAGCAAGGGGGTCGGGGTACGACCACACCGCCTCCCACCACCGGCGTTGTACGGGGGTGACCGGTACCCTCGCGTTCGCCGTGCGCATCCCCACCGACCGGATCCGGAACTTCTCGATCATCGCCCACATCGACCACGGGAAGTCGACCCTCGCCGACCGCTTGTTGGAACGGACCGGGGCGGTGACCGCGCGCGAGATGAAGGAGCAGTTGCTCGACACGATGGACCTCGAGCGCGAGCGCGGCATCACCATCAAGGCCCAGGCGGTGCGACTCGTCCATCGGGGCGCCGACGGCGCCGACTACGTCCTCAACCTCATCGATACCCCCGGCCACGTCGACTTCTCCTACGAGGTGTCCCGCTCCCTGGCCGCGTGCGAGGGGGCCGTGCTGCTCGTCGACGCCTCCCAGGGCGTGCAGGCCCAGACGCTCGCCAACGCCTATCTCGCCATCGGGGCCGGTCTCGAGGTCGTGCCGGTGCTCAACAAGATCGACCTCCCCGCCGCCGATCCCGACGCCAGGGCGCAGGAGTTGGCCGGGGTGCTCGGCTGCGACCCCGACGAGGTCCTGCGGGTCTCGGCCAAGACCGGCGAGGGCGTCACCGAGCTGCTCGAACGACTCGTGAGCGACATTCCCGCGCCGACGGGCCGCTCCGACGATCCCCTCCGGGCACTCGTCTTCGACTCGTACTTCGACTCCTACCGCGGCGTCGTCTGCTCGGTGCGGGTGATGGACGGCACGCTCGCCGCCGGTGACACGGTCTACTTCATGGCGACCGACAATCGGCACGAGGCGGACGAGATCGGCGTGCTCACGCCGGCGGCACTGCCCGTCGAGGCCCTCGGCCCCGGCGACTCGGGCTACCTCATCACCGGTGTCAAGGACATCGATCTCATCCGGGTCGGCGACACGATCACGCACCCGGCCCACGCCGACATCCAGCCACTGCCGGGCTACGAGGAGCCCAAGCCGATGGTCTTCTCGGGGCTCTTCCCGACCGATGGCGACGACTTCGAACGCCTCCGTGACGCCCTCGACCGCCTCCGCCTCAATGATGCCTCCCTCCAGTGGGAGCCCGAGACCTCCCGGGCGCTCGGCTTCGGCTTCCGGGTGGGCT
>JBFLKR010000142.1:0-2999 GCA_040883295.1 Acidimicrobiia bacterium | reverse complement strand
CCGGGGCAGGTCGGCGACTCGGACGTCTGGGCCGCACCGATGGTCTACCCCGAGTGGTCGGCAACCAACGGCACGGTGGACCCCACCCACGTCTGGGCGGTGGTCGACTGCGCGCCCGGCTACCCCGTTGCATTCGGCTCCGGGATCCGACTGGCCTTCACCGGCTGGCTGAGCGTCGACCTGCGCTCGGCGGTCGAACCGGACCGGCCCCTCGTGGTCGTGGCTGCGGCCGAGCCGTGGGACGGTCGGAAGCGGTTCGCCCGGAGTGCGCTCTGGACCGAGGATGGAGACCTGGTCGCCGTGGCCGAGTCGCTGTGGATCGCCATCGACCGATGAGCCCCCCGGGCCGCCGTGTTGACGGGCCACCCCTCTGCTCGGCATACTCCTCGGGCGATGGACCAGCCGACCACCATCATCATCCACTAGGGCGTCCGCCAATCCCGGCGGTCGCCCGACACCCCCTGCCCGTCAGGGGGTTTTCTCATTCCGGGGGCACCCATGGACCGACCACTCGAGATCTACGACACCACCCTCCGCGACGGCAGCCAGCAGGAGGGCATCAGTCTGACGGTGGCCGACAAGCTGCGCGTGGCCCGACTGCTCGATGACCTCGGCGTGGCCTTCATCGAGGGCGGCTGGCCGGGCGCCAACCAGAAGGACACCGAGTTCTTCGCCCGGGCCGGCTCCGAGCTCGACCTCGGGTCGGCCCAGCTCGTCGCCTTCGGCATGACCCGCCGGCCGGGCGGGTCGGTCGACTCCGACGAGGTCCTCCGCCACCTGCTCGATGCCGGCACCGAGCACGTGTGCATCGTCGGCAAGGCCTGGGACTACCACGTCACCGAAGCGCTGCGCACCGAGCTCGACGAAGGCGTGGCCATGGTCGGCGACTCCGTTGAGTTCCTCGGTTCGAAGGGGCGGCGGGTCTTCTTCGATGCCGAACACTTCTTCGACGGGTACCGGGCCAACCCGGACTACGCCATGTCGGTCCTGGCCGCCGCCCTCGAGGCGGGCGCCGAGCGCCTCGTCCTCTGCGACACCAACGGGGGCACCCTGCCCGGCCAGATTGCCCGCATCCTCTCCGAGGTGCAGGCGGCCCTCCCCGACGCCGAGCTCGGCGTCCACTTCCACAACGACACCGGCACCGCCGTCGCCTCCTCGCTGCTGGCCGTCGAGGCCGGCGTGCGACAGGTCCAGGGCTGTCTCAATGGCTATGGCGAGCGCACCGGGAACGCCGATCTGTCGGTCCTCATCCCCGACCTCCAACTCAAGATGGGCATCGAGGCGATCCCCGCCGATCGGCTCGCCCATCTGGCGCCGACCGCCCACCACCTGGCCGAGATCGTCAACATCACGCTCGACCCCCACCGCCCCTATGTCGGCGCATCGGCGTTCGCCCACAAGGCCGGCCTGCACACGTCGGCACTGGCTCGTCGCCCCGACGCCTACGAGCACGAACCGCCGGCGTCGGTGGGCAATTCGACCCGCATGCTGGTGTCCGAGATGGCCGGGAAGGCCTCGATCCACTCGAAGGCCGCCGAACTCGGCCTCGACATGGATGACGACCTGGCTCGGAGGGTGATCGACACCGTGAAGGAACGCGAACACACGGGCTACCACTACGAGGCCGCCGACGGGTCGTTCGAGCTCCTCGTGCGAACCCTCTCGGGGTGGGAGCAGCCGTATTTCGACCTCGAGTCCTTCCGGGTGGACACGGTCCGCCGGGCCCATGAGGACGTGTCGGCGGAAGCGACGGTGAAGGTCCTCGTCGACGGCGAACGACGCATCAACGTCGGCGAGGGCGTCGGCCCCGTCCACGCCCTCGACCAGGCCCTGCGGGGGGCGCTGGCGGACCACCACCCGGCCGTGGCCGATCTGCGGCTCACCGACTACCGGGTACGGGTCCTCGACTCCTCCGACGGCACGTCCGCCCGGGTGCGGGTGCTCCTCGAGACCGCCGACCACCGGGGCTCCTGGAACACGATCGGCGTCCACGAGAACGTCATCGAGGCCTCGTGGGAGGCCCTGACGGATGGCATCGTGGTGGGGCTGCTGCGAGCCGAGGGACGGTCGGGGGCGGCCTGACCGGCGGTGGTCAGCGGCCGAACACCACCCGTCGCATGCCGGCGATCCAGCGGTCGCGGTCGGCGACCTTGCCCGCCTCGTAGCGGGCGACCTCGGGGTGGGGGGTGATGAGGAATCGCTGCTCGGCGATCGCCTCCACCACGACCGCCGCCACGTCCTCCGGTTCGAGGATCCCGTCGCCGAGCGTGACGTTGCCCGACGGCGTGTCGGCGAGGCCCGCCAGCATCGGGGTGCGCACCCCCTGGGGACAGAGCACCGAGACCCCGATCACGTCCCCATGGTTGACGGCCAGCCACTCGGCGAACGCCACCGCGGCGTGCTTGGTGAGCGTGTAGGGCGCCGACTGGGGCTCCATGAGGAGGCCGGCCGCCGAGGCCGTCGAGACCACGTAGCCGTGACCCCGCTCCAGCATCCGCGGCACGACGTGGCGGGCCGCCCACACATGCGCCATGGCGTTCACCCGCCACGACAGGTCCCAGTCCTCGTCCGTGGCGTCGAGCCCCATCCCCACCGCCACGCCCGCGTTGGAGAACCACAGGTCGATGGGCCCCAGCTCGGCCTCGACCCGCTCGACCAGGTCGACGATGCCCGCCTCGGATCCGACGTCGGCCACCACGCCCACCAGCCCCTCACCGATGGCGGCGAGCCGCTCGGCGTCGCGGTCGGCGGCGACCACGGTCGCCCCCTCGGCGGCGAAGGCCCGGGCACAGGCGAGGCCGATGCCGGACGCGGCGCCGGTGATGACACAGGTGGTCCCGTCGAGTTGCATGCGGGGACGTTACGCGGCAGCCGCTCCGTAGCATCCGGGCCATGACGCCCGACGAGTTCCGCACCCATGGCAAGGCCCTGGTCGACTGGATCGCCGACTACTGGGAACGGATCGAGGACTTCCCCGTGCAGTCGCAGGTCGAGCCGGG
>JBFLKR010000141.1:0-13694 GCA_040883295.1 Acidimicrobiia bacterium | reverse complement strand
GTCATGATGGACGATGGCGTGAAGGAGCTCGGCGGCGACGGGGTCGAGGTCAAGGACCTCGCCATGCTCCTCGCCGAGTCGCTGCGGACGGGCGAGTCGACGACCTCGGAGGCGTGATCGGCCTCAGGTGGGGTCGATCAGCCCGTCGTCGTCCTCGGACCCCCCACACGTCCCGGCGACCGTCATCTCGGAGACCACCCGGCCTCGACGGTCGTGCATCGTGACCGTGACCGTTCGCTCGGGGCCGTCGCCGACGGCGCCCAGCACGAACTCGCCGGCCGACCCATTGAGCCAGGGGCGCTCGGCCGTCCACGGCTCCGGCGTGCCGTCATGGTCGACGACGACGCTGGTCACCCGCGGCCCAGCCTTGGAGACGACGACGTGGACGGTGGCGGCACAGGTCGCTGCGTCCCACGTCACCTCGGCACCGGACGGCACCGGTCGGCCGGGTGGGACGGGCGGGCCGGCGGCGGCCGGCACGGCGAGCGCCGCAGCCAGGATGCCGGCGAGGGTGGCGACGAGCCACGAGCGTCGGGGGGTGGGCATCGGTTCCTCCTCATGGCGGCCCCAGCCCGACCACTGGTCGTGGGTGTCAAGCTACCGGATGTGACGAACCCTGCAAGCGGTCACCCGGCCCGCAGCTCCTCGACGAGCGGCGCCACCCAGTCGGCGGCCGCCCGGAGGAACGCCTCGTCGTCGTTGAGGCTCGGCAGGGCCACGGTCTCGACCTGGTCGCCCAGGTCCCGGCGCACGTAACCGACATCGAGCATCGTCTCGTGGTTGTCGGTCACGAACCCGATGGGGGCGAAGACGATCGCCCGGGCCCCGAGATCGAGGAGGTTGTGGGCCGACTGGGCCATGTCGGGCTGGGTCCACTTCCCCGGCGTGGGGTGGTTCATCCAGCCGATGTGGACGAGCGGGAACCGGGTCACCAGTCGGGACCGGACGGCATGGAACAGCATCTCCGACTCCCGGATCCCCACCTCGTGGCCCTTGGACTCGAGCGGGCAGCCGTGCAACAGCAGCATGATCCCGACCTGGGAGGCGGCGTGGTGGCCGAGGAGCGGCTCGACGCCCGCGGTGATGTGCTCGGCCAGTCGGTCGACGAACTCGGGGCGGTCGACGAAGCTGGGCAGGTAGCGCATCTCGCGCACCCAGCGGTGGTCGTCGCCCAGTGCCTCGTTCACCTGCTGGACGACCAGGCCGGACGTGAAGACCGAATCCAGCACCTCGAGCGGGTACACGACCAGCCGGTCGAAGCCTGCCTCGCGGATCCGGGGCAGCACCTGTTCGGGCAGGTCCCCGTCGCAGAAGTTGAGGGCGGTGAAGACGGCCACGTCCTCGCCGAAGCGTTCCCGCAGCCCGGCCTCGATGCCGGCCCGCTGTCGTTCGAAGATGTCGTTGTGGGGCGAGTGGTAGTGGTCCGCCCGCTCCCACTCCCGTCGGGTCCGTCGGCCGAGGAGGCGCGCCATGGTGGGCACCATCGGCTCGGGGAAGCGGATCGACTTGGAAACGAGCAGCCGCAGCGACCGCTCGTTGTACTCGGCGTGCTCGTGGTCGTGCTCGACCTCACCGTACCCACCGAGCAACACCGCCACCCGTTCGGCCATGTGGAGTCCTCTCGTGTCGTGGAGGGAGGCTACGGGTTCCGGCCGGCGGTTCGTCCGGGGTCGCCTACGCTGCCGCCCCATGCCGATCGGGTACCAGGGCGAGGCCTTCTCGTATTCGCACACCGCCGCCGGGGAGCTGTTCGGCGACCGGGAACGGATTGGGTTCTCCACCTTCCCCGCCGCCTTCGACGCCCTCGTCGAGGGCGCGGTCTCCCGGCTGGTGTTGCCGGTCGAGAACTCGACCACCGGCAGCGTGCTGCCAGTCCTCGACAACCTCGTCGGCGGTACGAGCCACATCGTCGGCGAGCACTACCTGCGGGTCCGCCATGCGGTTCTCGGGGTCCCGGGGGCGACGCTGGCCGACGTGACCGAGATCCACAGTCACCCCCAGGCGCTGAGCCAGTGCGTCGCGTGGATCGTCCACCACGGCTGGGAGCCGATCCCCGTCCATGACACCGCCGGGGCGGTCCGGCTCGTCGCCGAGCGCGGTGACCCGGCCATCGCCGCCCTCGCCCCGCCCTGGGCGGCCGACGCCCACGGCCTCGAGGTGCTGGCGACCGACGTGATGGACCGGGCCCACAACACGACCCGGTTCATCGTCCTCGAGCGCGGCCCCGCCGCGGTCGGCGACGACGCCGACAAGACCTCCATCGCCTTCGAGACCGCCCACCGGCCCGGGGCCCTGGCGCTGGTCCTGACGGAGCTCGGACTGCGGGGCGCCAACATGACGCGCATCGAGTCCCGCCCGACCGACGAAGCCTGGACGTACCGGTTCTTCGTCGACCTCACCCATCCACCGGGACCGGCCGGGTGGGCGTCGGTCTTCGACCCGCTGCCGGCGACGATGTCGGCGCTCCACCATCTCGGGTCATACCCCGCCGCCGTCCGACCGGAGTGACGCCCCGAGCGGGGTGCAGGCGTCTCGGGCGGCGTCGAGCGGCGTCGGCGTGAGCGGGACCAGCACGCTCGGCTCGAGGCCGAGCGCCCGGCGAGCGGCAGGGACGGCGTCGGCGTCCGCCACCCGGTTGAGCACGAGGTGGGGCCGTGGCCAGGGCCAGGCCTCGACCAGGGCGATCCCCCGCAGCAAGCCCTGGACCGTGGCATCGAGGACGAGCACGACCTCGTCGGCGCACCACCCGACCCGCGAGGCGAACGGCAGTGGGGCATCGACGACGACCAGCTGGTGGCGCTCGGCGGCGGCGTCGACGACGTCGACGCCCGCCGTGGGGTCGGGCCGGCCGGGGAGGGCCCCGAGGGTCAGGACCGTCGGTCCGTCCGGATCGGGCCCGGGCAACGTGTCGGGGTCGAGGGAGCCCGGTGGCGGTGGGGGGAGCCCGAGGCCCGGTCCGACGCCCGGGACGTCGTCGGTGTCCACGATCGCCACGCCGGGACCGGCCAGCCCGATCGCCACCGTGGTGAGACCGGCGCCTCGGGGCCCGACGGTGGCGACCACCCGACCCGGCCGTGGGGCGGCCGGCGTCGGCGGGATCGCCAGACGCCGGAGCAGTGTGACCGGGTCGACCGATTCCTCGACGACGAGGTCCGTGCCCAGCGAGACGAGCGCCTCCCGGCCCGGGTCGTCGCCCGTGGGGTGCACGCCGATGATCGCCGTGCCGGCCGATCTGACCGATGCCACCCGGGCGGCGGAGAGCCACGCCGTCTCGGCGCCGACCACCAGCCAGTCGGGTCGGGGCAGCGCCGCCAGGTCGATCGGCTCGTAGATGCGCCCGACGAGGCGGGCCAGACCGGTCCGGCGGGCGGCGGCGGCGAGTCGCGCCTCCCACGGCCTGGCCGAGAGCACGGTGGCGACCGATGGCCGCGTCATGGTCTGCCTCCCGGATCGAGGTCGACGGCCACCAGATGGTCGAGCGAGACGGCGACGCCGTCGACGACGACGTGGTCGGCGCCGACCACCGGGATCCCCCGGCGGCGCCCGCCGTCGGTGGTGGCCAACTCCACGGGCGACGCCCGGTCCTCGGCCTCCAGCAGGAGGTCGACCAGCGTGCGATGGCGGCGGTGGGCGATGGCGGCGGCCGCCTGCTCGGCGGCGAGCACGGCGTCGAAGAGGCGCCGCCCCTCCCGAGACAGCGAGACCAGGTCGGGGTGGCGAAGCGCATCCATGAGTATCGTTATACATCGTCAAATCCGATCATGTCCACCGGAAGTGGGTGTCGATGTTTCGCGACCCGGCCGTAGGCTCACCGCGATGGGACCGGTGGAGATCGAGGGATACGGCCATGGCGGCCTCGGCGTGGCTCGCCTCGACGGCAAGGTCCACTTCGTCGAGGGCGCCATCCCCGGCGACGTCGTCACGATCGAGGTGACCCGGGACCGGCCCCGCTGGGCGCGGGCCACGGTCGCCGAGGTCGTCGCCCCGGGTCCCGACCGCCGGGTGCCGCCCTGTCCCCACGCCGGAACCTGTGGTGGTTGCGACCTCCAGCACGCCACCGAGTCGGCCCAGCGGCGGTGGAAGCGCGGCGTCGTCGCCGAGCAGTTGGCCCGACTCGGCGGGGTGGCCGACCCCCCGGTGGCCGAGACGGTGGTGCCGGGTCCCGATCTCGGGTACCGGAATCGGATGGACTTCGCCGTCCTCGGCGGTCGTCCCGCCCTACGACGCCGATCGAGCCACGACCTGGTCCCCCTCGAGGTGTGCCTGCTCCTCGCCCCACCGCTCGCCGACCTCTTCGACCGACTCGGGGACCTGGAGCACGCCACCGGTCTCACCCTGCGCGCCGGGCTCGCCACCGGGGAACGACTGGCCGTCGTCGACGGACCGGTGCCGGCCTCCGCCGCCGACTGGGGGGTGCCGATCTGCCGGGCGACCGACCGCGGCGTCGAGCCCTGGCTGGGCCGCGACCACCTCCACGAGGAGGTCGCCGGCCATCGACTGCGGATCACCGGCAAGGCGTTCTTCCAGACCAACACGGCCGGGGCCGAGGCGCTCGTGGCGGCGGTGGCCGACGCCGTCACCGGTCGGTCGGGGACCTTGCTCGACCTCTACGCCGGTGGCGGCCTGTTCGCCGCCACCGTCGGTCCCGGCTTCGATCGAGTGGTGGCCGTCGAGGTCGACCGGGTCGCCGTCGCCGATCTCCACCACAACCTCGCCGACTCCGGCGCCGAGGTGCACGCGGGTCGGGTGGAGGACGTGCCGTTGTCGGGCTCCGGCCGGGTGACCGCAGTGGTCGATCCACCCCGTCGGGGCCTCGGGCGCGACGGCGTTGCGTCGGTGCTGTCGGCCTCTCCGGACCGCATCGTCCACGTCGCCTGCGATCCCGCCTCCCTCGGACGGGACGTCGGGCTGTTGGCCGAGGCCGGCTACCGACTGGCCTCGGTCACCCCGATCGACCTGTTCCCCCAGACCCACCACGTGGAGGCGGTGGCGGTGCTCGACCGGTAGGTCGTTTCACACCCCACGGCAGCAGATCACGCGCGTAACGTCCCGGCAGGCCGGTGCCCGGCAGCTCGCTAGTCGCAGGAGGAATCGAGGCATGGAGATCACACTCACCGTGAACGGGGAACCGATCACGGCCGACGTGGAGCCACGGACCCTCTTGGTCCACTTCCTTCGGGATGATCTGCGTCTGACCGGCACCCACGTCGGCTGCGAGACGTCGTACTGCGGGGCCTGCACGATCCACGTGGACGGCCGCCCCGTGAAGTCCTGCACCATGCTGGCGGTCCAGGCCGACGGCACCGACGTCACGACCATCGAGGGGCTCGCCGACGGTGACGTCCTCCACCCTGTCCAGGAGGGCTTCTGGGAGCGGCACGGACTCCAGTGCGGCTACTGCACGCCCGGGATGATCATGGCGGGCGCCGCGATCCTCGCCGAGAACCCGAGCCCCACCTCCGACGAGATCCGCCACGGCATCGAGGGCAACCTCTGCCGCTGCACCGGCTACCACAACATCGTCAAGGCGATCGAGTACGCGGCCGCCAAGGCCCGCGGCGAGGAGCCCGAGCCGGCCGAGTGGGAGACGGTCTGATGGCGGAGACGACCAGCGTCCTCGGCGGGGCCGTCCGCCGGCGCGAGGACCCGGCCCTCATCACCGGGACCGGGCTGTACACCGACGACCTCAACCCGGCCGGCTGCCTGCACGTCGCCTTCGTGCGGAGTCCCTTCGCCAAGGCCAGGATCACCTCGATCGACACCGCCGAGGCGGCCGCCATGCCCGGGGTCCGGGCCGTCTACACCGGCGCCGACGTGGCCCACCTCGGTCACCTGCCCGCCCAGGTCCCGGTCCGCACCCGCCCGCTGCTGGCCACGGACCAGGTGGCCTTCGCGGGCGAGCCGGTGGCGATGGTGGTGGCCGAGAGCCGCTACCAGGCCCAGGACGCCGCCGAGGCGGTGTTCGTCGACTACGACCCCCAGGACCCGGTGATCGACCTGAAGGCGGCCCTCGCCGGGGACGTGCTCGCCCACGACGACATGGACTCCAACGTCATCATCTCGTGGGCGGCGCCGTTCGGCGACGAGGAGGCCCAGGCGAAGGTCCGCGAGGAGATCGCGGCGGCCAAGGACCGGGACGACACGGTGACCGTCTCACTCGAGATGGTCAACCAGCGACTCACCCCGACCGCCATCGAGCCCCGTTCGGTGGTGGCCGAGTACAGCCCCGGCTACGACCGGTACACGGTCCATTCGTCGACGCAGATCCCCCACGCCATCGCCGGTTCGATCGGCAAGGTGCTCGGCGTGCCGAACTCGAGCGTCCACCTGATCGCCCCCGAGGTCGGGGGCGGTTTCGGGGCGAAGCTCTGCCACTACCCCGACGAGATCCTCGTCCCGTGGGCGGCGAAGCAGCTCGGGGCGCCGGTGAAGTTCACCGAGACCCGTCGGGAGACGGCCGTGTCGACGATCCATGGGCGCGGCTGGGTGGCGACCGCCACGGTCACCGGCACCCGCGACGGCAAGATCCTCGGCTACGAGCTCGAGGGCATCGCCGACATGGGCGCCTACACCCAGAACTTCACGGCGGCGATCCCGTTCCTCGGGCTCTTCATCGGCTCGGGCCAGTACGACGTCCCGACGTGGTGGAAGGTCGACTGCGTGCTCACGAACACGGTCGTCACCGACGCCTATCGCGGGGCCGGGCGCCCCGAGGCCGAGTACTACCTCGAGCGCATCGTCGATGCGTTCGCCCGTGAGATCGATGTCGATCCGGTCGACGTCCGCAAGGCGAACTTCTTCCCGAAGTTCGACGAACCGGTCGTCACCCCGATCGGCTTCGCCATGGACACCGGGGACTACGCCACCAACCTCGACGCACTGGTCGAGGCTGCCGACTACGAGGGACTGAAGGCCGAGCGCGACAGGCTCCGGGCCGAGGGGCGCTTCGTCGGCATCGGGGTCTCGTCGTACGTCGAGGTCTGCGGCTTCGGCCCGTCCGGCCTCGCCGACCTCGGGTTCTCGTGGTCCGAGTACAACCTGCCGTCGTCGTTCAACGGCTCCGGCCTGCTGCGAGTCGGCCCTGACGGCAAGGCGGTGCTCTCCATCGGCACCGGCCCCTCCGGCCAGGGCCACCAGACCACCTGGGCCCAGGTCGTGAGCGCCGAGACCGGCATCCCACTCGACGACATCCGGGTCATCCACGGCGACACCCAGGAGTCCCCGACCGGCATCGGCACGTTCGGGTCCCGCTCGCTCGCCGTCGATGGCGCCGCCGCCCACCAGGCGGCGGGCAAGGTGCGGGCGAAGGCGGCGAAGATCGCCGCCCACCTGCTCGAGGCGAGCGACGAGGACATCCGCTTCGCCGACGGCGGGGCCCACGTGGCCGGCTCGCCGGACACGTCCGTGACCTGGGCCGAGATCGCCAAGGCGGCCTACCAGCCCCACACCCTGCCCGAGGGCATGGAGGGTGGCCTGGAGGCCCACGCGGTCTTCAGCCCGGAGAACGCCACCTGGCCCTTCGGGTCGCATCTGGCCATGGTGGAGGTCGAGCCGGAGACCGGCGACGTCCGGCTGTTGAAGTACATCGGGATGGACGACTGCGGCAACGTGGTCAACCCGATGATCGTGGACGGCCAGCTCCACGGCGGGATCGCCCAGGGCGCCGGGCAGGCGCTCTTCGAGGACACCATCTACGACGCCGAGGGCAACCTGCTCACCACGTCGTTCATGGACTACCTCATCCCGACGGCGGCGACGATGCCGTTCTTCGAACTGCACCGGACCGTCACGCCCACCAACGTCAACCCCCTTGGCGTCAAGGGCATCGGCGAGGCAGGCACGATCGGCTCGGCCCAGACCGTCGTCAATGCGGTGGTCGACGCCCTCGCCCCGATCGGCGTCAAGCACATCGACATGCCGCTCCGACCCCGCCGGGTCTGGGAGGCGATCCAGGCCGCGAAGGGAGCCTGACCCATGTACCCACGAGAATTCGAGTACGTGGCGGCCGGATCGGTCGCCGAGGCGGCCCAGCTGCTCGCCGACAACCCGGGGGCCAAGGTGCTCTCGGGCGGGATGAGCCTCATCCCGATGATGAAGCTCCGGCTGCTCAGCCCCGAGATGGTCGTCGACATCGGCCGGATCTCCGGGCTCGATCGGATCGAGGACAAGGGTGACCACGTCGCCATCGGCGCCCTCGTGCGCCAGGACGCGGTGGCGGCCAGCGACCTCGTCCCGACGGCCCTGCGCACCGCCTCGTCCCAGACGGGTGACGTGCAGGTGCGGGGCCGGGGCACACTGGCCGGTGCCATCGCCCACGCCGACGTCGCCGCCGACACGCCCACCGCGGTGCTGGCCCTCGGGGCGACGATGGTCGCCCAGTCGGCCTCGGGTACCCGGGAGATCGCCGCCGACGACTTCTTCGTCGACACGTTGACCTCGGCGCTCGAGCCGGACGAGATCCTCACGGAGATCCGCGTCCCGAAGCGGGGCGGTGGCTCGGCCTACGACAAGCTCGGCCGGCGCGGTGGGCACACCGATTACGCCGTGGCCGGCGTGGCCGCCTGGGTCGCCGATGCCGGTCTGTCCGACGTCCGGGTGGCGATCAACGGGGTCGGTACGAAGCCGACGCTCGCCGTGGGCGTCATGGAGGCGCTCCGAGGCGGCGCCTCCCCCGAGGAGGCCGCCGGCCGGGCGACCGAGGGCATCACGGTGCTCGAGGACCTGTACGGCTCCGAGGAGTACAAGGCCCACCTGGCGAAGGTCTTCACGAAGCGGGCGGTGGAGCAGGCGATCGCCAACGCCTCCTGACGGAGGCGGTAGCGAGTACCGGGTACCGAGTACCGAGACGCCGGTCTCGGTACTTGGTACTCCGTACTCGGTACTGTCTGACCCGTGATTCCCGCCTCCATCGACGAGCTCGCCGACGCGCTGGCCGAGCGGCGCTACCAGGCCGACCGTCCGCTGTTGGTGTCGGTGCACTTGGCGCTCGCCATGGGCAAACCCCTGCTGTTGGAGGGGGAACCGGGCGTCGGCAAGACCGAGGTCGCCAAGGTGCTCGCCGACGTCGTGGGCGAGCCGTTGATCCGCCTCCAGTGCTACGAGGGCCTCGACGTCAACCACGCCCTCTACGAGTGGGACTATGCCCGCCAGATGCTGGCCATCCGCCTCATGGAGGCGTCCGGCGACACGGGTGACGTCCACGACGTCATGAGCCGCGAGTACCTCCGCCCCCGTCCCCTGTTGGAGGCGATCGAGGCAGCCACCCCCGGCCGCCACCCGGTCCTCCTCATCGACGAGGTCGACCGCGCCGACGAGGAGTTCGAGGCGTTCCTCCTCGAGCTGCTCTCCGACTTCCAGATCACCATTCCCGAGGTTGGAACGATCCGCGCCGAGGGTCGCCCCATCGTGGTGGTGACGTCCAACCGCACCCGCGAGATCCACGACGCCCTCAAGCGGCGCTGCATCTACCACTGGATCGACTACCCCGACCACGAGCGCGAGGTGGCCATCGTCACGGCCAAGGTGCCCGGGATCGGCGACGCCCTGGCCGGGCAGCTGGCCGGCGCCATGACCCGGCTCCGGTCGATGGACCTCTTCAAGCCGCCGGGCGTCGCCGAGACCATCGACTGGGCGACCGCCCTCCAGGTCCTCGGCGCCGACCGGCTGACGCCCGAGCTCGCCGACGCCACCCTCGGGGTCGTGGTGAAGTACCAGGACGATCTCGAGGCGGTGCGGGCGGCCGGCACGGACACGCTCGCCGGCCCGTGACGGTCCCGGTCACCGTCGACCGGCTCACCCTGCTGGGGCGTCGATTGCGGGGGGCGGGCCTGACCGTGACGGCCGAGACGATCGCCGACATGGCCCGCGCCCTCGACGTCGTGGGCTACGACTCGCCGGGCGACGCCTACCTCGCCCTCCGCTCGGTCGTCTGCCGGGACCCCAGCGAGTACCCCACGTTCGACCGCATCGTCCGAGACTTCCTCGGACTGGTGCCCGACGCCCCACCCGACGACCGCCGGGTGTCGGTGACCGCATCGAGCGTGTTGGCGCCCCTCGGCTCCGACGAGACCCCCGAGGAGGTCGAGGAGGTGGATCTGGCGGTGGGGGCGTCGGCCACCGAGCGACTCGCCCACCGCGACTTCGCCGCACTCGATCCCGCCGAGGCCGAGGCGGTGAAGGCCCTCATCGCCGCCATGGCCTGGCGCCCGCCCGACCGGCGCACCCGTCGCCGCCGCCCGGACCGGCGCGGTGATCGTCCCGACCTTCGGCGCAGCCTCCGGGCCGCCACCGGACCCGAGGGCGACCTCATGCCGCTCTCGATGACGAGTCGCACGGTCCGGCGCCGGCCGGTCGTCGTGCTCGCCGACATCTCGGGCTCCATGGAGCGCTACGCGGAGATGTTCCTGGTCTTCGCCCACGCCGCCCGCCACGTCTTCGGCGGCCTCGAGGCGTTCGTGTTCTCGACCCGCCTCACCCGCATCACCCGCCAACTCGAGCGACGCGACGCGTCGCGCGCACTCGCCGAGGTCGGCGCCACCGTCGACGACTGGTCGGGCGGCACCCGGATCGGCGACGCCCTCGCCACCTTCAACAAGGACTGGAGCCGCCGGGTCTGTCGGGGTGGACCGGTGGCGATCGTGCTGTCGGACGGGTGGGACTGCGGCGACCCCGAGGTGCTCCGGCGGGAGATGGGGCGCCTCGCCCGGTCCGTGTCCACGGTCGTCTGGCTCAACCCGCTGGCGGGGCGGCCGGGGTACGCTCCCGAGACACGGGGCATGCGGGCGGTCCTCCCGTTCGTCGACGAGTTCCTCCCCGCGGCCACCGTGGCCGACCTCCGCGAACTGGTCGGCCTGTTGGAGAGTCTGGAGGCACGACGATGAAGGAGGCGCTCGACATCCGCGACCGGTGGGTCGCCGAGGGCAAGCAGGTGGCGGTCGCGACCGTCGTCCGGGTCTCCGGCTCCGCCCCCCGCCCCGAGGGCAGCAAGTTCCTCGTGTCGTCGGCCGGCGACATGGAGGGCTCCGTGTCGGGCGGCTGCGTCGAGAACGACGTCTTCCTCCACGCCCAGCAGGTGCTCGAGTCGGGCACGCCGAAGCTCGTCGACTACGGCATCGCCGACGACGACGCCTTCGAGGTGGGCCTCGCCTGCGGTGGCCAGATCCAGGTATTCATCGAGCCATGGTGAGCGACGCCGACGAGGTGTTGGCGGCGATTCGGTCTCTCATCGACGCCGAGCGGTTCGGGGCGGTTGCCACGGTGGTGACCGGCGACGACCTGGGTGCCAAGGCGGTCGTGGACCTCACCGATGGCATCGTGGCCGGCTCGCTGCCCGAACGACTCGCCGACGACGTGGCGGCCGACGCCGCCGAGCTCGCCGACCACGAACAGAGCCGGGTGGTCGAGTACGGCGCCGACCACGTCTTCATCGAGACACTTGCCCCGCCCCCCGTGCTGATCGTCTTCGGGGCCGTGCACGTGGCCCAGGCCCTCACCACCCACGCCGACCTGCTGGGCTTCCGGGTGATCGTCTCCGACGCCCGCCCCGCCTTCACCACTCCCGAACGATTCCCCGAGGCCCACGAGGTGATCCGTGGGTGGCCGGAGGACGTCGTCACCCGGCTCGAACCCGACCGGCGCACCTACGTCGTCCTCCTCAGCCACGACGCCCGCTTCGAGGACCCGGTCCTCGAGTGGGGGCTCCGGAGCGGTGTCCGCTACCTGGGCGCCATGGGGAGTCGTCGCACCCATGCCAAGCGGGTCGAGAAGCTGCTGGCCAAGGGGTTCGACGAGGCCGAGGTCGGCCGCATCCACGGCCCGGTCGGCCTCGACATCGGGGCCGAGACCCCCGGCGAGACCGCCATCAGCATCCTCGCCGAGATGATCCAGGTCCGCTACGGGTCGGGGACCGGTCTGAGCCTGCGAGGCCGCGAAGGGCGCGTCCACCGGCAGCGGACCGACGACGAAGGCGACGTGTGAGAACCGCCGCCCTCGTCCTGGCCGCCGGCACCTCCAGCCGACTCGGCAGGCCCAAGCCGCTCCTGGCGTGGGGCGGCACGACCCTGCTCGGAGCGGTCCTGGCCGGGGTGGCCGAGTGGCCGGTCGACGAGGTGTGGGTCGTGCTCGGCGCCGATGCCGACCGTGTGCTCGCCGAGGTCGACCTCGGCGACGCCGGTGTGGTGGTGAACGAGCAGTACGAGGAGGGCATTGCCTCGTCGCTCAAGGTCGGCCTCGATGCGCTCATCCGCCGCTCCCACGCCGACCGTGTCTTCATCGTCATGGGTGACCAACCGCGGATCGACCCGGCGGTCCCCGCCCGCCTCCTCGAGGTGGCCGCCTCCGAGCCGGCGCCCGCCATCGTGCCCCGCTATCGGTACACCCGCTCCAACCCCGCCCTGGTGGAGCGGTCGCTGTGGGAGCGCCTCATGAGCCTCGAAGGCGACCAGGGCGCCAAGGGCTTGTTCGAGGCCCATCCGCAGTGGGTCCACGAGGTGTGGTTCGATAGGCTCCCGCCCCGCGACGTGGACACGCAGCTCGACTACGAGGAACTGGCGCCGAGGAGGCCGTTGTGAAGATCACCCAGGAGTTCACCGTTGACCGCCCGGTCTCCGATGTCTGGGCGTTCTTCGCCGACGTCCCCGAGGTGGCTCGGTGCCTGCCGGGTGCAGAACTGACCGCCGACCACGGCGACGGTGACTACGAGGGCCGACTCGAGGCGAAGCTCGGGCCGATGACCGTGTCGTTCGAGGGCAAGGCGTCGGTGACCCGGGACGAGGAGGATCGCACCGGCCACATCCAGGGCAGCGGGGCCGACCGCCGTGGCGGCTCCCGTGGTCGGGTCAAGGTCGACTACGCGGTGGTCGGCGACGCCGACGCCACGACCGTGACGGTCGACGCCGACATCACCCTCTCGGGGCCAGCGGCCCAGTTCGGGCGGGTGGGGCTGATCAAGGAGATGTCCTCGCGTCTGATCGTGGACTTCGTCGACTGTCTCGAGGCGAAGCTCGAGGCCGAGACCGCCGAGGAGGCCGAGGCCATCGAGTCGGCGGAGGTGGGCGGCTTCACGCTGTTCTTCTCGTCGCTCTGGGCGCAGATCACCAAGTTCTTCGGGCGGCTCTTCGGCCGATCCACCGAGCTCTGAGCCGACTAGGTTCTTGGCTCGCGCCACGGAAGCCAGATCACGTGCCGTCCATCGACGCCATCGTCGGGATCCCCCACCGTTCAGCCACGAAGCTGCGTCGCGCCGGGGTCCGGACGACCGACGCCCTCCTCCGTCGGGCCGCCGGCGCCGACGGACGGCGGGACCTCGCCGAGTCGACGGGGATCGACGACGGCCAGTTGCTGGAGTGGTGTCACCGGGCCGAACTGCTCGGCATCCGCGGCGTCGGCGGCGAGTACGCCCACCTGCTGACCGTGGTCGGGGTGCCGACCCTCGACGATCTGGCCGCGTGCGATCCCGAGGACCTGTTGGGACGCCTCACCGGCGAGAACGACCGCCGCCGACTGGTCCGGCGCCTCCCGACCGACGAGATGGTCGCCTCGTGGGTGCTGACGGCGGGAGGGTCCGAGCGCCGGGTGGAGCGCTAGGGACGGTACGACGGTACGACCGTACGACGGACCGGTCCCCGCCCACGCGAAGGGTCCCGAGACTTGCGCCCCGGGACCCTTGGTCCGTGGGTACCGAAGTACCGTCGTAC
>JBFLKR010000140.1:0-2727 GCA_040883295.1 Acidimicrobiia bacterium | reverse complement strand
GGGAGCGACGAGAACGCCGCCGCCACCTCGTCCCAGGCCCCATCCGGCGGCTCGACCCGACGCGACTGCGCCACCGAGGAGAAGGCCGCCGCCCCGAGCTCGCCGAAGGGGCGATGGTCGCCGACGAGCGAGGTGACCGTCGAGTGGTGCAGGAGTCGGGCGAACCAGAGCGGTCCCGCCCCCGAACCGAGGTGCCGGTCGAGGATGGGGGCGAGGGGGGCGAGGTCGAGGAGCGTCTCGTTGACGTCGCAGACGAGGGCGGGCATCAGGCCCTGGCGAGCCGACGCTCGAGATCGACCCGGGTGCGCTCGGCGACCGGGGCGGCGAGCGCCACCCGGAGCCGGTCGACGTCGGCGCGGGGATCGAGGTGGAGGTCGGCGAGTTCCTCGACGTCGGGGAACGCCGGATCGCCGCCACGATGGCGAATCCGGTCGCCCACCGAGACGACGCCGCCGGTGAGCACCCGGCAGTAGGCCCCGTGGCGGCGGGCCTCGTTGAACCGGGCCACCCAGCGGTCCTCGCCGACGGCGTTGGCGAACACCGCGCAGGGGATCCGGGGGGCGGTCACCTCCAACTCCACCGACGAGCCGATCCGGAGGCGGTCACCGACCCGGAGCGGTCCGTGCCCGTCGAGGTCGACCGTCAGGTTCTCGCCGAAGAGGCCGGGATGCAGGTCGTCGCGGCCGAGTTCGCCGGCCCACCACTCGTAGTCCTCGAGGCTGTAGAGGTAGACCGCCTGGTCGGTGCCGCCGTGGTGGCGGGTGTCGACGACCTCGTCGTCGACGACCCCCCGGCTGTTGACCACCGCCCGGTCGACGGGTCGTTTGCCGATGCCGGTGCGGACCGCCCGGTCACCGAGGTGGACCGTCTCGGCCGAGCCGAGGTTGACGGAGGTGACTCGCATCCGGGGAGGGTAGGCCGGGAAGGAGGCCCGATCCACGCGACCGCGGGACCGGCGGAACCGATCCCCCGGCCCCCCTCGCTCAGAGTTGGCGGACGGGGCGGCCCTCGAGCGGGCGGCCCGTGGCCACCTCGGTGATGCGCCGGGCCATGCGGCCGAAGATCGGCCCGTGGGCGGGGGCCAACACCCACCAGTAGAGGCGCCCCCACAACCCGCGCGGATAGAAGATGGCCGTCTGGGTCAGGGTGCGGTGGCCGTCCACGTCGTCGACCTGCCACTCGAGGAAGGCCTCACCCGGCACCAACATCTCGGCCCGGAGCAAGAGGCGCCACGGCGGATCCACGTCGGCGACCCGCCAGAAGTCGAGGGCGTCGCCTTCACGGAGGTCTTCGGGATGACGGCGGCCGCGGCGGAGTCCCACGCCTCCGACGAGCGTGTCGAGGAACCCCCGCAGGGCCCATGCCCAGTTGAACCCGTAGTAGCCGACCTCGCCGCCGATCCGGGCGACCGCCCAGAAGAGGTCGTCGGCGGAGGCGGAGGTGACGACCACCCGGACGTCTTCCTGCCGGGGCTGTCCGGCCCACTCGGGGTCGGTGGGCAACGGCTCCCCGGGGTGGTTGACGGCGTCCGACCAGCGGGTCTCCATGACGTGGCGGCTGGTCTTGTCCAGGGCCCGCTCGAGTGCCGCCCGGTAGGGCATCGGCTCGATCTCGGGATAGGCCTCGAAGGCCGACTCCCCATGGACGACCACCTCGTTTCGGAGCGAGTCGATGAGGGGACGGGCGACACCCATCGGGACGGGCGTCACGAGCCCGACCCACCCCGACGACAAGCCGGGCGTGAGGACCGGGACGGGGACGATGAGCCGGCGTCGCAAGCCGGCGACGTCGGCGTAGACCTGCATCATGTCCTGGTAGGTGAGGACGTCGGGTCCGCCCACCTCGAGCACCCGATGGCCGGGGGTGTCGTCCTCGAGCACCCGCACCAACAGGGCGAGGATGTCGCGGATGGCCACCGGCTGGCAGCGGGTTCGCACCCAGGCCGGCGTCGTCATGACCGGCAGCACCTCGGTGAGGTGGCGCAGCATCTCGAAGCTCACCGACCCCGACCCGATGATGATCGCCGCCCGCAACTCGGTCACCGGGGTGTCCCCCGACGCAAGGATGCGGCCGACTTCGTGCCGGGAGGAGAGGTGGGTGGAGAGCTCCTCGTCGTCCTCGCCCAGCCCACCCAGATAGACGATCCGACCGACCCCGGCGGCATCGGCGGCATCGCGGGCGTTGCCGGCGGCCCGTCGGTCCCGCTCGACGAACTCGTCGCCACCGCCCATCGAGTGGATCAGGTAGTAGACGGCGTCGACGCCCTCGAAGGCCGGCCCGAGCGTCTCGGGATCCAGCACGTCACCTGCCACGACCTCGACGTCATCCCGCCACGGCTGGGCCTCCAGGCGCTGGGGGTTGCGGGCGAGGCAGCGGACGTCGTGACCCGCATCGAGGAGGGCAGGGACGAGACGCCCACCGATGTAGCCGGTGGCGCCGGTGACGAGGATGCGCATGTACCTACCGTACGAGACCCGACGGGCTTTCGTACGACCGGCCGGGTGCCTCCGTAACCCGTACATGGAATCTCGACGCACCGTCATCCTCGGGGCCACCGGCGGCATCGGCTCGACGCTCGCCCGACACCTCGCCGAGAGCGGCGACCAGCTCCTCGTCGCCGGCCGGGACCGCGAGCGCACCAGCGCCCTCGCCGACGAGCTCGGCGCCCGCTCGGCCGTCGTCGACGCAGGCGACCCCGCCACCATCACCGCCGCCATCGACGGCGCC
>JBFLKR010000139.1:0-3716 GCA_040883295.1 Acidimicrobiia bacterium | reverse complement strand
CGGGCCTGTCACGCGATCCGACACCCTTGGGGGGTCTCTCCTGCCCCCCAAGAACCCAGATCGGCGTCCGCCGGCCGTTCGACCACACTGGCCCCATGGCCACCTTCGCGGACAAGCCCACCCTGACCGGCGAACGGGTCGTGCTGCGGCCGATCGTCGCCGAGCACGCCGAGGCCATGTGGCGGGACCTCCACGACGAGGAGGCGCTGCGGCTCACGGGCACCCAGGCGACGTTCGACGGGGTGGCGATCGAGCAGTGGGCGGCGACCCGGGCCAACACCCCCGACCGCCTCGACCTCGCCGTGGTCGACCCGGCGACGGGCGCTTGGGTGGGGGAGGCGGTCATCAACGAGGGCGACCTCGACAACCGGTCGTGCAACTTCCGCATCGCGCTCACCCCGTCCGCCCGCAACCGCGGCATCGGCACCGAGGCCACCCGACTCATCGTCGACTACGTGTTCGAGGAGATCGAGCCGCCGATGCACCGGATCTCGCTCGGGGTCTACGCCTTCAACCCACGGGCGATCGCCGTGTACGAGCGGATCGGGTTCGTCCGCGAGGGCGTCGCCCGGGACGCCCTGTTCTGGGACGGCGAGTTCGTCGACGAGATCCTCATGGCGATGCTCCGCAGCGACCACGAGGCGTTGAGGGGCTGAGATCCGGAGCGAGCGGCCGGGCTGGGACGACGGGCGCCGGCTTCTCCTCGACATCCGCCACCTCCATCCGATACGGTCAGGCCCTGGCCTCACGGAGGGACCCGGATGGACACCATCGGCACCGACTACCTGGTCGTCGGTGGTGGGGCGATGGGCATGGCGTTCGCCGACATGCTCGTCACCCACAGCGACGCGACCATCGTGCTGGTCGACCGCCGCCACGCCCCCGGGGGGCACTGGGTGGACGCCTACCCCTTCGTCCGCCTCCACATGCCGTCTGCGTTCTATGGCGTCGACTCCGTGCCCCTCGGCGGGTACGGCCCCGACGAGACGGAAGACGACCCCACGCTCCTCGAGCGAGCCACCGGCGAGGAGATCCAGACCTACTACGCCGACGTGCTCGGCCGTCTGCTCGGCACGGGCCGGGTGCGGTGGCTGCCCGGAACCGAGTACCTCGGGAACGATCGGGCTCGGTCACTCGACGGGGACGCCGAGGTCGACATCCGGCATCGGCGCCTCGTCGACGCCACCCGCATGGAGGGCGCCATCCCCGCCACCAGCCCGCCACCGTTCGAAGTTGCCGACGGCGCCACCTGCATCCCGGTCGGCGACCTCCCCGACGCCCCCGAACCACCCGATGGCTACGTCGTGGTCGGCGCCGGCAAGACCGGCCAGGACGCGATCCTCTGGCTCCTCGAGCGAGGCGTCGCGCCGGACCTGATCGAATGGGTCCGGCCGCGCGAGCCGTGGCTCCAGCCGCGACGCTCGTTCCAACCAGGCCCGGGGGTGGTCGACACGATCGACTTCTTCAGTCGGTCGGTCGAGGCGGCCGCCGAGGCAGCGTCGCCGGCCGAGCTCTTCGACCGCGTCGAGGAATACGGCGGCCTGCACCGGATCGACCCGGACGCCCCGGCGACCGTGTACCGAGGTGCCCTCGTCAGCGACCGCCAACTCGCCGAACTGCGCCGGGTCGATCGAGTGGTTCGCCGGGGCTACGTCCAGAGGGTGGAGCCCGACGCCATCGTGTTCGACGATGGTCGCCTCCGATCCACGCCGGGGACCCTGGTCGTCCACTGTGCCGCCCAGGGGTTGGCCACCAGGCGCACGGTGCCCGTCTTCGACGGGCGCCAGATCAACCTCCAACCCCTCCGCTACGGCTCCGTGCCGTTCTCTGCGTCGCTCACCGGGTTCGTCGAGGCGCATCGGGACGACGACGAGGCGAAGAACGCCCTCTGCCGACCGATGCCGCTCACGGGAGGGGCGAGGGACTACCTCGTCCAGATCGCCACCGAGCTGGACGTCGGTCGTCGGTGGGCGGCGGAGCCCGACCTGTCCGGCTGGCTGGACACGACCCACCTGAACCTCGCCGGCGCCCTGCCCGACCACGCCGACGATCCCCGGGTGGCGGCGGCCCGGGCTCGGGTCGGCGCCCAGGCAGGTCGAGCCATGGAGCACCTGCGCGCCTGGCTGGCCGCCTGAGCGTCGACCACGCCGTCAGTCCCGCACCGACCCCACCAGTGGGTTGCCGTCCCCGTCGACGACGAGGCAGACCAGTTCCCGGTCGCCCGATCGCCACCCGGCCTCCGACGGCAGGAGCCAGTCGAACCCGTACGCCGACGTGCGGTGTGGCTCACCCACGTAGTCGGCGAAGGCCGCGAGGCACCGGCCGTCGGCCCGGTCGGCGAGCTCGTCGTCGCCCGGGTAGTCGATCCCTGCGAGGACTTCGGCGAGGTACACCTCCCCGTAGTGGGGCTCGGCGCAGTCGACCACGTCCACCCGGTCGACCACCCCGTCCGCCCCGGCGAGGTCGACACACGCCCCGACCACGAACTCGGTCGGCTCGGCCGAGGGCCCGGTCTCGGCGAGGACGTGGTCGATCGGGAGGGCCAGGTAGGCCAGGTACACGTCGAGCAGCGCCCACTCGAACCCGTCGGAGTGGGCCCCGAAGTCGGCGACTCGGATGTCGTGGCGTCGGTAGTCCCCGCCTTCGGCGATGTGGTGGGCCACCTCGTGGAGCAGGGTCCCGAGGGTGGGCTCGAACAAGGTGATCCGGCCGCCCTCGTACTCGCCCGTCACGCAGGCCTCGTAGGCATCGCAGCCGCTCGACTCGACGTCGACGACGGGCGGGTCGACGCCGGGGAACCGGGCGGCGAGGTCGGCGGCGAGTCGGCGGGCAGCGGTCTGGGAGATCGGCGCCACGGAGATGCCGGCGTACCGATCGGCGTCGATCCCGGCGGCGGCGGCGATGCGGCTCTCCCCGCAGTAGCCGTAGTCGCAGACCCGGTGGTCGGCGAGGTCGACGTCGTGGACGATCTTCGGGGGCTCGGGGGCGGGGGCCGCCAGGTCGAACGACGGCACCGAGCACCCGGCCACGACCAGGGCGAGAACGAGGACGCGCAGAACCGGACTCACATCGAGGCATCGCCCCGTCATGCGGGAACCTTGAGAAATCCGGTCATCCGTAGCGCTCCCGTGACGGCTGGGAGCTACAACCCATCCGATGGATCCCAACGCCCCGGGCTATGCCGGCTTCAAGGACTACTCGCCGACGTTCCTGCGCATCTACGACTGGTGGGTGTTGGGGGTGATGGCCAAGCGAGTGTGGAAGACGCCGGTGCCGCCGATGGTCGATGCCTACTCCCGTCGGGTCGGCCGTCGCCACCTCGACGTCGGCCCGGGCACCGGCTACCTGCTCGACGCGGCCGACCTCCCCGACGACGTCGAGATCACCCTCCTCGACCCCAATCCGCACGTCCTCGCCCACACCGCCGAGCGATTGGCCGGGCACGACGTGGTGACGGTGGAGGCCAACGTCCTCGAACCTCTTCCGGTCGACGGCCCCTTCGACTCGGCGGCACTGTCGAACGTCCTCCACTGCCTCCCGGGGCCGATGGACACGAAGGGAACGGCCATCGGCCACGTCGCCGACGTGCTCGGTCCCGACGGGGTGCTCTTCGGGTCGACGGTGCTGGGGCTGGATGCCGATCACACCCGTTCGGCCCGGGCCTTCCTGACGATGGTCAACCGGCAGGGCGGGTTCGACAATGCCGGCGACACCGT